>NZ_BDMN01000217.1 GCF_002189065.1 Bathymodiolus platifrons methanotrophic gill symbiont | reverse complement strand
GTTAAAACCTTCATCCCGGATAGTATCAGGATCATCGCCTTGTAAGCCGGTAAAACGAAAACTGATAGATGGCGACCAGGGAGTCCCACGAAATTCATAGTTTATTTTGGCAAATCCACCATTAGACTGAGCCTCAGTCCCATTTTTCTCAAAAGCATACTCAGCGTTTAATGTGAGTTGTGGCCAGAATGGTAGCGGTGTAACATCGACTCTGCCATCAAAAATATCAAGTCCATCTGCGGTAGGATTATCAGTGTTATAAGTATGTAAAATTCTGTCGTCCACCAGAAATATCAATTGCATTCTTACCTAGAGTAGGAAAAAGTGAACCTGAACGCCAGCCGGCATAGCCTTTTTCAGTATCAATGGCTCCTGGATTATTCAGACCATTGGACAATCCAGACGCATCATGCCCCACCGTCTGGGCAACTATAAAACTATAGGCACCATACAACTCCGTGCCTCCAAATAAATTTAAACTTCCTTTAACTCCCGCTTCAGTACTTACCTCCCACCAGAAATTTGCCGAGTCACCGATATTTTCTTGCGCTTGTCCAAACCAGGGATTAGCTTCGGCGAACCCTGCTGTTTTCAGATTTAAAGTCACTGCCAGATCGCCGTATTTTCCTTTTACTAACTCATAGTCTGCACAGGCATTAAAGCTGATCGCTAAAAGTGCGAGGCGGGTAATATTAAGAATACCTTTTTTCATAGTAAAAAAGAGGGGGAATTAGGTTTTTTTTTAAAGCAGCGCCTAACAATTACATACTTTATTCTAAAATGGGTTGTAGAGATAATTCAAAAAGCTTTCTGATTGTAATTCTAGTTTACGTAGTAAGATAAATACATCGGCAGCCTGGTCAGTATAGATAGCAACCATGCCACTGGCACCAAAGTTGAGCAGATGCTTGGGGTCATCGTTGAGTGGGCGTAATTTAATATAAAAATTTTCGCCAGCGTCAACGCCCCCTTCCTTAGGTAACAAAGCACTTGGGGATAACTGCGCTCCAGCGGTTGCCCATATAACATCCACTACTTCAGCCTGAAACATGTCTCCAGGATACATGCTAAGGAATAAGCACGAAACAACTTCCCGATATTAATTATTCTTGAGGAATTGCACGGTAATTCCATTTTGGTAAATGTGTATCAAATACAATCGGCATTATTTCTTTGAAGTCAGCGGCATATTTTCGTCCTGTCTCGTATATTTTGTCGAGTATGTGAACAATTGTTGTTAGTCCTTTTGACGTTGATGTTCTAGAAATCAATGTTTTAACTGTTTCAACCGAGTCAAATACAACACCTTCACAAGCACGAGTCACATGAGGAAAAAAACGATGTTCAATGGGATTATACTTGGAGGTATAAGGAGGATAGTGGGCAATCCTAATTTCCAATCCAAGTGCATTCGCAGTCTTTTGTAAATCTTCTTTAAAAATGTAGTGCCGTGAGCTGTTACTCCCTCCACCATCGCAAAGGATCAACAATGATTTTGCTTTAGGATAATGAATAATACCCTCGTTTACCCACCATTGAAATAAGCTATCACAGGCAAATTCACTGGTATCATGACTCGTTCCAAGCGTGATATATCCTGTGTTTCGTTTGAGGTCATAAAACCCATGAGGAATAACACTGCCTGTTGCAGAGCTAGGGAAATCATGATCATTCGTTTGAATGGCTGCTTGTGTATAGAGCGATCCATTACGATAAAAAGTACCCAATAACTCTTTCTTTTTGGTATCCATACTAATAACAGGGTTTCCCGCATCCAGGTAGTCCTGCTTCAA
>NZ_BDMN01000216.1 GCF_002189065.1 Bathymodiolus platifrons methanotrophic gill symbiont | reverse complement strand
TGGCAAAAACAGTACAACAAGAGGCTCGGTTTTACAACGTGAATCTCTATGGAAAGCAGCGTGAAGTTAGTGCTTATAGTCGTGTTGTCATGCTGAAAACATTGAAACGGCCCGTTCAGGTTGTCTGGGTGTTTCGTCGCACGCAGTGGATTGCTTTGTTTACTACCGATTTAAATTTATCCATCACACAGATTATCGAGTATTACGGGGCAAGGTGGAAAATCGAATCCGGGTTCAAAGAACTCAAGCAGGACATAGGTAGCCAGAAAAGCCAGTGCCGTAATGCGCAGGCAGTGACCAACCACCTGAACTTCTGTATGATGGCAACAACGTTAACGTGGATTTATGCTGATCGTTTAAAAACCAATCCGGAACGTCGGCACAAAGTAAAGGGGCGGACCAGTTTTGCCTTTTCAGATATCCGGCGTATCATTGCCGAAGCTGCTTTGGACCCGGATTTTGAAAGGGTTTGCCCCAAATACAGCAGCTCCCCTGTAAATTCGGTGGTAACCGTTTTGTTACGCATGGTCGCTTGATGAATTTCTAGGAAACTTCAGCTATTAAATACAGGCTCTCGGTGCTGACAAATGCGACTACAGGTGTTTTAAGGCGAATAAATGCGCCTGCTCGTAACTGCAGGTCAACGACATAACCATCATAAGGTGCTGTCACAGTCGCATGATCAACATTGTAACGGGCTTTTTCAGCTTCAGCTTGTAGTGATGCAATTTTTGCATCAACCGCTTTAATCCGGGCTTTTATTCCATTAACCCGGTCAGTTCGAATATCCAGCTCTTGTGCAGCCATTAATTTTTTGGGAACTAATTTTTTAGCATCATATAAGCGCCGATTCGCTTCAGCAAGACTGGCTTTGACTGACTTTTTTTTCAGCGATAGCTTGGTTTTTCTCGCTTTATGCTGTTTTTAGTTTATCAAGCCATGGCTCAGAATCCATAGAAAAAATCGGATCACCTTTATGTAAGGGTGTATTTGGCAAAACATGAACTTCTTTCACCAGTCCACCCCATATAGGTGCAAGGGGAATAACATAGCGTTCAACAATCAACTCTTTCGAGTAAGGGGTGTTTTGCCCCAACATAATAACTTCTGCTGAAGTTTCCCAATAATTATTTATGGTAAAATTGAAACTATGCTACAACTATATGAAAAAAATAGTCTTTTCATTCGTTTCAAATGCTATTGCCTAAGGGGAATTAAGTAGGGGTTTGCTATAAACATGGCAAAACCACCTAAAATAAACCTCGATACACCAGCATTGTGTATTTCAGCTACTCAATAATTGGGAAACTTCAGTAACTTCTGTTAATCCTGCCATAATGTATAAGCCGAATACCATAAACTTCCAGAACAAATTAAAGCGGATATATTTGAAGTGAAAAAAGACTAACCACTAGGCTAAAATAAGCGATAGAGACTAAAATTTCCATGATGCATTACCTCTTAGTACTAGATTCAACAATGCTCTCATTGGAGCGATCAGCATCTTCAGAGCTACCCAGGGGTTTGTTCATCGTTGAATCTGCCTGAGTCATTTTCTCATTTGATAATTTCTGCTCCTGCATAGCGTGTTGAGCCTCGCTAGCTGCTAATATAAAATTTTCTTTATCGGTATTGCCTGGATAATTCTGAGGCGGCAAGACAGGTTGAGCTTGTTTGATATACGCCCAGATGAGAGCTGCTATCCATAAAGGGAAAACCAAAAGTCCCAGTAATGAAGTTATTTCAATGGCTTCTGCCTGTGGATGATTTCGACTACGGGCTATTTTTCCAGGCATCGTATGTACAAAAATAATCGCCAGAGCAATAATTATCACCGAAAATAAGATCAGCAGCAATGAGATGGTTTTTATCATTTCGTAGTTATCAATCATGTAATTACTCTTTTTTCGTCTAATTAAAAATTTTGCTTATGAAGTCAAATATTTATTCAGAAAACATTTCCGGAAGTAAAAGATAACTGGCGATCAAAAAACACACGCCCCCCTGAAAAGTAAAAAAGGCCGATAGCCAGCTAAAAGTAGTGGAACTATCACCAGGCGGCACCGCCAGACTATAGAAAGTAGAGATCATAAACCCTATCGAACCCAGTAAATTCAATACAGTGATCCACCATTCAATATTCCCTGGCTGCCAGCCCCAATAACCATGACAGACTTCCATAAAGGCAAGACGGCTAGCGATTAAAAAGCAGATACAACCGATAATATTGGGTGTCCAGATTAATATATCCTGCTGTACCCAGTTCAAATCACCGATAAAAGCATTCCCAGTATTAAAATTAAACATCACTGTACCGATTAATTGCACCAGACTGGCCATATAGCCAATGCGCTGCGGGTGCCAGGCCATCCACTGAAAATTATCCGCCAACTTTTCCTCTGCATATAAGCCCTCACTATCACCTGCATTCATTGATTCCAGCAGCTGACAAAAGGCAGCCGAGGTAAAGAAAAGTGAACCAATAAAGAAAATCCAGTCCAGAGTCATACCCGCGCTTAATGCTTTGGGCGAGCCCTCTGGAAAGGTAACCGCATAACCTCTCACACTAAATAAAGCCGAGCCGATGATAAACAGCACAGCCACCCACCAGGTTAAACGAGTGGGTGCCCATAAATGCAACCAGGGGTGTTTAAAACTAGTGGTTACAGGTTTAACGCCCTCAGATGTAAAAAACAAGGCACCACGCCCTTTGCGGTGACGGCGCGAAGTAGCCACTTTTTGCACACCATTTTCCAGTATATGAATTGCTTTTGTTACATATCCCGGACCGGAAAAACTAATATTAGTGTGAGAATTTTTCATAGACGATTAATGATGGAAATTACTACCTTCTGTTTTAGCAATAAACCCTGGCTGTGATTCAAACCATTCTAGTGCCGCACGCATATCTTTCAACAACATCTCAGCCATATCATGACTAAAACCCTCTTTTACCACGACCCGCTGTACCACAAGATCTTGACGGTTGGGTGGCATCGGATAAGCAGGTACTAGCCAGCCACGCTCACGTAACTTATCAGCCATATCAAATAGGGTAAAGTTGCTGGAATCAGCAAAGTCATCTTTTAATTTCCAGCAAAATACCGGAATATCACTACCATTGGTAATCAATTCAAATGGCCCTAGTTTGGCAATTTCACCCGATAAGTACAGTGCGACATCCTGACAGGCTTGCTGTACACGCCGATAACCATCCATTCCTAAGCGCAAGAAATTATAGTATTGCGCAACCACCTGATTCCCAGGACGCGAAAAATTAATTGAAAAATCAATCATATCACCCCCTAGGTAGGTGACGTGGAATACCAGATCTTCAGGTAAATGTTTTTTATCACGCCATAATGCCCAGCCTACTCCTGGATAAACAAGGCCATATTTATGTCCGGAAGCATTGATTGAAACCACACGAGGAACACGAAAATCCCATTCCAGATCAGGCTGAATAAACGGTGCGATAAATGCACCACTCGCACCATCGACATGAATCGGAATATCAATGCCTGTTTCCTGTTGATATTTATCCAATGCATCAGCAACTTCTTTAACGGGCTCATACTTGCCATCCATGGTGCTACCCATAATAACAATGACACCGATGGTATTTTCATCCACCAGCTTTAAGGCTTCTTCCGCATTCAGGGTAAAGCGGTCACCTTCGGCCATCACTTCACGCGCTTCTATATCCCAGTATTTACAAAATTTATGCCAGCAAATCTGGGTATTCGCGCCCATCACGATATTGGGTTTATCCGTTGGCTTACCGGCTTTTTTCATTTTATCGCGCCAGTTCCATTTCATTGCCATACCACCTAGCATTGCGGCTTCACTGGAACCGACGGTAGATGTGCCTGTTGCCGTTTCATGGTCGGGTGAATTCCATAAATTAGCCAGCATATTGACACAGCGACTTTCGATTTCAGCTGTTTGTGGATATTCATCCTTATCAATCATGTTTTTATCGAAACATTCTGACATCAATTGCTTTGCTTCAGGCTCCATCCAGGTCGTCACAAAAGTTGCCAGGTTCTGCCGTGAATTCCCATCCAGGATTAATTCATCATGAATCAGGTTATAAACAGTATTAGGCGCAGTACTTTGCTCTGGGAAAGTATGCTTAGGAATGCTCTCTGTCATTTCTCTTGAAGCATAAGTTGGGGTTAAGACCGACTCTTCAGCTGAGGGATCTTTAATTTTTTTTTCATGCATAAGCTTTATCTCCAGAGTTTATTTTATTTATGATGCCTATGTTAGGCATCCTTTAATTTGTCATTCAATAATAGTCATAAACGTTACGCGCGGGATGAATATCCCACCGAGCTATGAGTGATTCTTACTTGGTTGCCGAAGTAGCCCAGGTAATCCTGTCCATCAACTTTCCAAGGCTCAAACTTGAACCCCGGGCCGGCGGAAACTCCTTCAGGCTCGCTAACTGTTTGCCAACAACTTCTTGCGCAGGCACCATCAGATACATACGATCTGCCCACCATTTGGTGTACATATCAGATTGCTCTTGAAAGCGCTCATAGGGATCACGACGTAGGTTGGTGATTAGTGGCCAGCTTGGCGTTTTGTGCCAGGCTGTAGGTAGGTTACCCCACATCTCTGTAAAAGTGATTTTCCATTCACCCACTCGAATCGCATTAAGATCACCATCACCGCTGAAATAAAAGATCTCTTTACGCTTGCCAGGGCCTTTACCCGTTAACAAGTCCACCTGATTGTACCCATCAAGATGTGCTTTAAATTTTTTGCCATCCGCTTTTACACCGCCTTTTTTCAATTTTGCTTGAATATCGGTATCTTTACCCGCCGCTGCAGCTAGCAAAGTGGGCATCCAGTCCTCTTGCGAGAAGATGTCATTAATTATTGTGCCAGGTTTGATCTTACCCGGCCAGCGCACTAGTTGTGGTACCCGAAAGCCACCTTCACTGGTTAAACCTTTCTCACCTTTAAAAGGATGGTTTCCCCCTTGTGGCCAGGTAAATATCTCGGCACCGTTATCTGTAGACCAGATTACAATGGTATTATCAGCGATTTTCAATTCATCCAGTTTATCAAGCAAGGCACCGGTAACATCGTCTAGCTCGGACATACCATCAGCAAAGATGCCATTACCCGTTTTATTCTTGTATTTCTCAGATAAATGGATCCATACATGATTACGTGTTGAGACATGCCAGCGGGGAGTCGCTATTTTTGCGAAAGCTTGTTTTGGGCATCCCAGCCCAAGCAAGCGGCAAAAACTTAACGCGACCGCTAATGCCTTCGGCGCCCCAGACGTCCTGCGTACGTGCCACTTCGCCACTACCATCGTAAACTCGGTGCTGGCTTCGTAACACTCCCTCAAATGACTGGACGGCGTTTCGGAATGCCTTTTATTTTGTCTCCACCTACGCTAGTGCTACGATTCCGACAAAACAACGGCCCTACGCCTTCTGGGGACTACCAGCCCTCGCGTTCGCTCTCCATGGCTGGCAGCGAAGGAAGAACGGTTTATCTTCCTTAGGAATGTGCACGAAATAACTTCCTGAAGCAGCCAAGCTTGAATAATGAAATATCTCCCCTAAATTAAGGTTATCTTAATTTATTACTCAGTGGTTGTCTTATGTCATTTCCTTATAAAAAAAATATCGAAAAGTCGATGAAGAAATTTTATGACTCACTTTGTGAAAAAAATAAGCGACGGTATGCCGCCATTGAAAGTGAAAAATTATCTCATGGTGGCGTTAACTCTATTTCAGCTTTATTAGAGTGTGACCCAAAAACTATCCGCCA
>NZ_BDMN01000215.1 GCF_002189065.1 Bathymodiolus platifrons methanotrophic gill symbiont | reverse complement strand
GATACTCTTACGTAACCGATTGCTTTCTTAATCATAAGCACACCTTTTTAGTTACTTATACATATTATAAACGTTCGTTTATAGTTTGTATAAGTAACTAAAAAGGTAACATCCCCTCCATGCTACCTCACGAAATTACAGGACTCCTGTCGCCATAATTCATTCGCCTATGCAGCGAATGGGAGATGCCCTGGACGGCTTTCGGAATGCAGTTCTTTGCCTCCCTCGTGCGCTGCCGACTACCAGGGACTAAAAATCATCACTTCGTTAAGCTCCGTTTCCCTGATTTTTAGCTAGGGTAACGGTGATACCCCCAGCTCCTCTAGAAATGTATTGTGGGTTTTGGTCGCCTTCAAAGCGTCCTGTTCTAAGGATATTAATTTACTGTTGACAGTTTTCAGGTCTATGATCGGCTCTGGCTTTGCCGTACTAACATAACGTGAAATATTCAGGTTGAAATCATTTTTTTCAATTTCACGCATGTTTACACACCGTGAATATCTCACTTCTTCAGTTCTGAATTGATAACATTCGACTATTTTTTTAATATCATTTGGCTCGCCATCTTTACCATCACGTAATCGATTCTGACGTTTTCCTTTTTCAAAATATTCACTGGCATTAATAAACAACACATCATCGTGCTTTTTGCATTTTTTTAGCACCAAAATACATACAGGAATCCCAGTTGAGAAAAACAGGTTGGCAGGCAAACCAATAACAGTATCGATATGGCCGTCTTTGAGTAGCTTAGTACGAATGCGGCTTTCTGCTCCACCACGAAATAGTACACCGTGAGGCAAAATAATGGCCATCGTGCCTTCGTCACTTAAAAAGCTAAAGCCGTGTAATAAAAAAGCAAAATCAGCAGCCGATTTAGGGGCTAACCCATGGCTCTTAAAGCGGAAATCTTCGCTTAACGAATCATTAGGTTCCCAACGGTAACTAAAAGGAGGATTTGCCACTACAGCATCTATCTTTACCCTCTCAGAAGGGTTCATTTCATTGAGACGACTCCAATCATTCAGCAGTGAATCACCATGATAGATTTCAAATTCAGAATCCTTAACCCTATGCAGTAACATGTTCATACGCGCTAAGTTATACGTCGTAATGTTAGACTCTTGTCCGTATATTTTACCAATACCGTTAGCGCCTAACTTCTGGCGTACATTTAACAATAACGAACCTGAACCACAGGCGAAATCGAGCACTTTGTTTAGTTTTTTCTTTTTTCCTGTGGATGGATCTTGGCTATCAAGCGTGACGATTTCAGACAAAATATTGGATAATTGTTGGGGGGTATAAAATTCCCCAGCTTTTTTTCCAGAACCTGCCGCAAACTCACCAATCAGATATTCATAGGCATCACCCAATAAATCGCTATCGGTTGAAAAATCAGCAATGCCTTCTGCAATTTTTGAAATGATATTGCATAGTTTAGCGTTCCGATCTTCGTGCTTTTTACCCAGTTTTTCAGAATTTAAATTAATCTCTGAAAACAAGCCCTGGAAATTATCTCCAAAGGATTCGTTTTCAATGTATTTAAAACCATTCTGTAGGGTAACAAGCAAGTCAGCATCTTGTGTTCTAGCTAACTCAGCGATGCTGCTCCACAGGTATTCTGACTTAATCACATAATGCACTTTACGGCGCATTTGCTTTTCAAACTCGGCAATATCCTCTGTATTTTTCTCATACCACACAGCCAAGGGGGAACGCTTATCGATTTCTTCAAGCTTAGGATAATCAGCGCCTAATTCTTTGTTGGCTGCTAACTCGTAGTTATCTGACAAATACCGTAAAAACAAAAACGACAACATATAATCCCGAAAGTCATCCGAATTCATTGCGCCACGTAATTGGTCGGCAATACCCCAAAGGGTTCTACCCAGCTCTTTGTGTTGTTCTTTTGTCATGGTTAGGTTGACTCTTCTATGTTTTTATCTGTTTGCTTAGGGAATAGTTCAGGATTAAACCTGTAATTAGTCATAAAATTCCTTAATATTGCTTTGAAATGATTTTTGTTTTCATCCAGCATTTCCATGGGTTCAAACAGCGAATAATTGCCATGGCTTAATACATTAATCATACGTGCATAGACATCTTTATCTTCTTTGATGCATTCTGAAAAGCGGTTAAATCCATGAAAGGTGGCTGTTTTCTCAAGTAAATTACGCAGTATGTTGAAGTGATATGTATATAGGTTGTCTGATTCAGCCGCTTCATGTAATTTTTTAGCAAAGCAATATGTTGAAAAAAAGGTGTGCTATTGGTTTCACGCAAGTTATAACCATTTGAGTTGCTGTCGTTGCTCAGAAAATAAGATTCGCATTTTTTACAGTTTAGTTCATTCCATAACACGTTAAAAAATAAGGTGTGGTGTGAAGAAATTACTACCTTCACCCTATCTTGATTCTTAAGCAGGTACGCCAAGTGGCTAGCCACGGCAATTGCGTTGTTGTCATCAAGTGACGAGATAGGGTCATCGATGTAGATGTATTTCACCCAAGCGTAGGCTTCTTGCTCATCAATGGCGAGTTGTGCAATGACGAAAAAAAAGCACCAAACAAAGATACTCTCTTCCCCACGGGAAATTTTAATATGCTCAATCGTTTCGCTAGTGTCGCCATTTATGACTTGCCTCTCAAAGATAACAGTCCAGTTGTCAGTATCAATTTTAAAATCAAAGTCTGCATAGCGCTGTAATAGTTTACGAATACGGTTATCCATTTCAAACGCTTGCAGACCAGCGAAAAAGCGCGAACCTGTATTAAGCTTTAACACCCTTTGAGTATCATTATCTAAGTCGTTGTCCCAACTAAATAAATCTTCGGTAAAGGCATTGAAATACAGGGTGTCTGCATCACCATTGTTTTTTCCTTCTTCTTTGAAGCCCATGGATAATCGTGTTTTTCCTGTGCCGTTATAAGCAAACAGCAACAGATATTTTTTATTGTCTCCCCCAGGGGATAGCTGGTGACGTAAATGCGTCACCAGCTCTTCTAAGGTATTACTCATTGTTCCACCTCATCAGTTGTAGGAAAAAGCTGCTGCATCAGGCCTTTCTTATGATCTTTGAGTGATTCTATTTTTTGGGCTTGGGCGGTGATTAAGTTGTCAAGGGAGGATAGACAATCGGCTATTTTTTTTTGTTCCTCTAGCCTAGGTAATGAAATTTTTACAGATTTAATAATTTGAAGGTTAAGCCCACCCCTTCCTCCTTCTCCTTTAGACAAAGATCGGAGATAGAAATACATTGAATCTAATTTGTGAAATAAAAATTCACTAACGAACTCATAAATATTGGGCAGAATGGTAGCAATAGATTGATTCGTGCATAATTCAATATAGTTGATGGCTACTGTACCTCTTGTTTTACCTTGGCCAGCCAGCCCTATTAGAATACAGCTAAGAGGAATCAGCTTAGTGCTTGTTTCTTTCAATCCCAAAGCTGTTATTCCATTTGACACCTTATATACCCTTTTAAGATTTAATTCTCCAGAGTTCATCCAAGGAATATCTCCCCCCCAATAATTAGGATTATTTGTGCTCGGAGTAGCACCAGCTATTACCGTAGTAACTTCGCCAATTGATTTGTTCTCCCACCCACCCATACCCCGAAACTCAGGAAACCTAAGTTTTGGAACAGCTTCACCTTCAGCAGGGAATAGCTGCTGCATCAGGCCTTTCTTATGATCTTTGAGTGATTCTATTTTTTGGGCTTGGGCGGTGATTAAGTTGTCAAGGGAGGATAGACAATCGGCGATTTTTTGTTGTTCTTCTAGCTCCGCACTAAAAACTGAAATATTTTCAAGAGTACTTTTATTACAAGAAGGTACCACGCCGCCTGAATATTCGATCAAATTTACCTGTGAAAGCACGTAGAAAATATAAAGATCGTTAGCTTTGCCAGGAATAGCTTTTACACCAGCCACGTTATTGTCAATTAAACATTCTGAAGTAGTGAGTACTCGACGATTTAACCTGATCGCTTCGCCAATTTTTGCAAAAATAGTTGTGCCCATTGGTATTGTTTTTGCCTTTATCAAAGCTAGATCTTCTTCATTTATATAGTGTGCTGCCTTGTCAATAAAATGACTACCATTAAGAATAGCGTTAGATATATCACTAACTTTGTAAAATGGGTATTCACCTTGTGCTTTTCCTTGTAATTCTTCAGGAAACCCATAACCAGGTAAAACCTCACCGATTTTACAAAGAGGTTCTCTCGTCCAAGCCCCACGAAACTCAGGAAATCGCAGTTCGGGAACAGCTTCACCTTCAGCCGGGAATAGTTGCTGCATCAGGCCTTTTTTACTCTTCTTACTCATACGCCGATAACCCCGAAATTTCACGCCCTTGTGCCAGTTTATGTAAATGTGGCGCTAAGTCTTCCATTAATGCCGATTCTTTTTTTATGCGGGCTTTCCAACCCAGTTCTAGCGGTGACAATAAATCACTTAAATGATCACCATCGAAAATCATGCGGTTAATAATTGTACCGACAAAATCTTGTAAGGTTTGTGGCTGTAGCCCATGTTTTGTAGCTAACGTGTTTAGTTCATTGGTCGTTTTATCTGCCTTAAAGGCTTGGTAGTCCTTGCGGATTTGATTTTCATCTAGTTTTTCGCCAACCTTGAGGCTGTTGATATAATCAATAATATCTTCACTTTCTTCCATTAGGTTTGCATGGCTACTAATCATGTTGATTAGTTCTTTGCGTGTCATTTTTTCTTTGTTGCTGTCTTGGGTGGATTTGGCGATTAATCCCATAATGAAATCGTAATCGATCACAGCAGAAGCAAAGATCACCAATTCAAAATCTAATTGTTGCACTTCGATCTCAATACCTTCACCGTCTTTATCTTGCTTGCGCTTAAGGTCTTTGGCTATTTCTAAGTAAGCACTTTTAAAGCCTCGCAAGTTATCGATAGATAGAGCTTGCTCTATGCCTTGCTGTTGCTCATCGCTCAGCTTAGTGTATTGCTCAATTTGGGTTTTGAGCTTTTGCACGGTTTTAAAGTGGTTAATGAATTCAGCTTTGGCAATATCACCTTTTAGATTAGCCACTTCTGACGGGCTACAATCCAGCCCTTTTCCTTGCATAAAAGTATCTAGTTTTTCGACGGCCTTTTGGTAATTTTCGACTGCTACAGGGGCAGAGTCTACTAACCAGATTTCTTTCGCACGGTTTTTAGCCGCGCCTGAGAAAAGCTCGATAGCGGCGTTAACTTCGGTTTCTTGCCCACGAAAATCGAGAATATTACCCCAAGGCTTGCTGTCATTAAGGACGCGATTTGTCCGTGAGAAGGCCTGAATTAAGCCGTGATATTTTAAGTTTTTATCCACGTACAGTGTATTAAGGAATTTAGAGTCAAACCCTGTCAGTAACATATCCACCACAATGACAATATCAATTTTATTTTTGTGGGGGTGATCGGCATTGGTGTGTTTTTGATCTTTAATGCGTTGCTGTACATCTTGGTAGTAAAGGTCAAATTCGTTAATTTTATGGTTAGTACCATATTGTTGGTTAAAGTTGGCCATAATAAATTTAAGTGCCTCTTTTTTCTTTTCTGGCTCTTCTTGATTGTCCGCCTTTTCTTGCGGTAAGTCTTCTTGCAGTTGTTTAATGTCTTTGCTGTTTTTATCTGAATTGCTGTTGTCTTTCGCTACCGCTTGGGCAGGGGGTGAGAATACGCAGGCAATATTCAAAGGCGTAAAGTCCTGATCTTCAACTTGCTTTTGTTCTTGTTGAATTCTGAATTCTTCAACATAGTCTATTGCGTGGTTAATAGAGGCTGTTGCCAGCACTGCATTAAAGCGGCGGTGATTGGTTGCTGCATCGTGCTTTGCCAATATCTTTTTTACCACCGCGTGATAGGGTAGGGTCTCACCTTTTTTTTGTTCTTTACCCTTCTTTCCTTCGCCAAAATAATCAATATGAAAGCTGAGTACGTTTCTATCGTCAATGGCATTGGTAATGGTGTAGGCGTGCAGTTCTTTTTCAAAGAGATTTTCGGTCGTTTTAAATGATCCGTCTGTACCATCCACTTGTGTGTAGCTTGAGTTCTCATCAAAAATGGGTGTTCCAGTAAATCCAAACAGCTGTGCTTTGGGGAAGAATTCTTTAATGGATTTATGGTTTTCACCGAATTGCGAACGGTGGCATTCGTCAAAGATAAACACGACACGCTTGTTTCGTAGGGAGGCTAAACGTTCTTTGTAGGTTTTTTTCCCCTCTTTAAGCCTGCTTTTATTGCGCTTGCTATTTTCGTCCAGTGCTAACCCCAGTTTTTGAATGGTCGAAACGATAACCTTATCGGCGTAGTCATCAGATAGCATACGACGAACAAGCGTTTCAGTATTGGTGTTTTCTTCTACACAACCTTCTTGGAACTTATTAAATTCTTCACGGGTTTGGCGATCTAAATCCTTTCGATCAACCACAAATAAGCATTTTTCAATATCTGGATTATCTTTAAGTAGCGTGGCCGCTTTAAAGGATGTTAGTGTTTTACCTGATCCGGTGGTGTGCCAAATATAACCATTGCCACGGTTTTGTTGAATGCAGTCAACGATGGCTTTAACCGCATATATTTGATATGGACGCATCATCATCAGCTTTCTTTCTGACGCCACAAGTACCATGTAGCGGCTGATATTCTGGCCTAAAGTACATTTAGCTAAAAAGTCTTTGGCAAAGGCGTGTAGGTGAGTAATTTTAGTATTATCTTTATCTGCCCACTGATAAATAGGTAGGAAACGTTCATCTGCATTAAAACTAAAGTGTTCATTGCGGTTATTAGCAAAGTAGTAAGTGCTATATTCATTACTGACAATAAATAGCTGCATAAAGCACATAATGGTATTGCCATAGCCATTGCCGGAATCGTTTTTGTAGTTAACAATTTGCTCCATGGCTCGTCGGGTAACGATCTGGTGGCTTTTTAACTCAATTTGCGCGACAGGAATGCCATTGATGAGTAATATTACATCGTAACGGTGGTGGCTGTTATCGGTGTTAATTTGTAACTGGTTAATAACCTCAAACTCGTTTTTACACCACTCTTTTATATTCACAAGAGTGTAATGCAGCGATGTTCCATCTTCACGCCTAAAATAGCCTTTCTCTCGCAAGGTTTGAGATGCTTTAAAGACATCGTCGGTGATAATTTCATCTCGTAGACGAGAGAATTCGGCGTCTGTCAGGCTTACATGATTTAGTACGTCGAACTTTTCGCGGAAATTTTTCTCAAGGGTTGCCTTGTCACTAATGTCTTGCCGATAGGTATACTTGAGATCTACTAGCTTAGTAATTAAACACTCTTCAATATCTTTTTCTTTTTTCATCTATATTCACGCAATTCATATAATGGATAGTAGCTAAAACTGTTGTTTGGTGGACAGGCGCGCCATGCTACCTCACTGGCCTTGTGTTTTCTCGAAGCGTCTTTTTGCTTCGAGAAAACACAAGGCATTCCGACATCGCGTCAAGCCATTTGAGGTAACTAAATAAAAACCCCTCTAGGGTTTTTATAAGTGGACGCAGGGCGAATCAGGACATCGCAGCTTTTAATCAGTCCCGTTAAGCTTTTGCCGCGAACTTGGGCTTTCGCAAAAGTAGGGACTCCCCGAAGGCGTTTTTTTTTGTTCTGTCACAAATATTATTGAGAACGTAGAAATCCTGTTCTTCAGGCAGAGCAGCCTTATTCAAATGCTTATACAAGTAAGGTTAGCCCCCTTATCATGCTCGTAGGCCGCATTTTGCAAACTCTGCGGTACCGTTGATTGTGGGGAATATATTGGCTCCCTACGGGACGTATTGATAAAGCATGGATAACGAAAAGACGTTACCCACA
>NZ_BDMN01000214.1 GCF_002189065.1 Bathymodiolus platifrons methanotrophic gill symbiont | reverse complement strand
GCAGGCGCGCCATGCTACCTCACGAAATTCCGGGACTCCTGTCGCCATAATTCGTTCACCTACGCAGCGGATGGGAGATGCCCTGAACGCCCTGCGTCCGCAACGACTACGCACAAAAGCCGCTTCGTCATTACTACCTCACTGGCTGGACGGCTATTCGGAATGCAATTCTTGCTCCTCTCGCGTGCTGCTAGCACACGTCGAATCAGCGAATTGCCCTGTCGCCTATCAGGGACTAAAAATCACCACTTCGCTAAGCTTCGTTTCCATGATTTTCAGCGGGTATAAACCATTCCTCCGGAATTTTACAGTTATCACTATTGGGGGCTGGGTTCGATTTATGAATTTTTAGATGTAAAGGCATTGATACACAATTCCCAAAAACTAACGCTTCACCAGGTGTGGACTGTTTAATTTTATTAGTAAAGGCTTCAGAAAAATAGGGGAGAATTGCTTGTATGTATTGCATATCTCTCTCATTTTGAATTCTATGAATTATAAAGTTCGCACATTGTGAAAGTACCGTTTCTGATAACTCAGAGGGTCTTTGAGATGAAACCAATAAGTAGAAGGAGTATTTTCTTCCTTCTCTGGCAATTTTTTCAAAAATATTTTCTTTTAATAGATACTCATAATGCTTTTTAATATATCTATGAGCTTCATCTAAAATTAGATGGATAGGTTTTTTTCTGCGATTTTCACCAATGAGTTTTTTTCTTTCATCAAAAAGAAGCCTTGAAACTACACTCGTCAATGTTTCCAGAATGTCAGGGCTTAATTCACTGGTATCAATAATGATTAATTGGGAACTGTCAGTTTCATTGGCCCAAAGATTTGATAGAAAACCATTAATACTTCTAATATCATGAGATTTCCTCATAAATTCACAATCAGGGTTATCTAAAAAGAAATCTAACCGTGTGAGCATGGTTGCTGTGTAGCCTCTAATTTGCTTATTTCCACGGGCATCTTCTTCTAAAAGAATTAGTTCAGCAGCAATTTTTAAAATTTTATGATCAAAGAACTCACCATTTTTGATTTTTGAATTTATAACTTCTTGAGCTTTGGTGATATCAACTTTATTTGCAACTTCTTTCGTTGCATCGTCTAATTTATTATTATTTCCTCCATACGAAATAGTACAGGCAGCTTGCAATGTCTCAATGTCATCTATTAAATCAGCCGAAACATTTTCAATGTCAGAGTTACTCTTAATAATGCTTGTTATACTACCGAGAATACTTGCTGCTGTTGTTATTCTGGCTGTGTCACTATCGGCCTGCTTCAATGTGCTATATATCAAATTGCACACTCTATATTTCAAATAATTAACAAACTTTTTCTGGTCTTCGACACTTGAACTTCCAATCCTAGAAAATAGATAGCTTTCTTGTAAAACTTTATCCCAGAATGGTCGCTGTGTTGCTTCTGTTGCTAATAAAAAAGCACTCCACTCATCTATTGTCAGTAAAAAATGAGGTAAGTAAAAAGGTTGATAACCATCACTATCATTTTTAATGTTTGGTTTGTAATATTTGATAGAAATATTTGCATCCGAATCGTTTGTGAACGCTTTTTTATATTCGCCATTTACATCAAAAACAAGAACCCTTGAACCAATCGCAGAATAATTTTCTTTGCGATGAATTTCTTGAATAATATGGGCAATGGTATTTGATTTCCCACTTCCTGAATTACCTAAAACAGCTGAGTGAATATTAAAAAAACTGTCAATACTAACCTCAATGGGGTAATTGATTAGGTTTTTGCTTACTCCTAAGAAAAAAGATTGATGCGTTATATCATCTGTATAGCTGTGATTTTTAGGTTCATTATTTGTCCGCAAAATTATTTTCATATCTTCATAGGTAACAATACTCACATCACTATAAAGAGAAGGAAACACACCAACACCTAAATTGAATTCTTTAAATTTGTTGATCGTTCCAATGGCTTTAATTAAAAGCTCTCTATTACTTTCAATGTCAAAAGAAAATTTTTCTTGGTGGAGGTCAGAGTCAAAGATGGAAATCACTTCACAAATAATGACTTCACCAATAGCATTGGTTATTTTCAGGTAACTACCAATATTTCCAAAATAATAAATATTGCCATATAAATTAACCGATCCACCTCTAATTTCAGATGATATTTTAACTTTAAGTTGACTGTAATTAATTGCGGTAAGTTTTCCTATTCTCATTCCACTAGGCACCAGTAACAGCTGATTTATTTAATTCTTTTAATTCTTTTAATTCTTTAACAAATTCTTCCAACAATGATTTTTCTTTGTTTTCATCTAAGTCTGGTAGTAGGTTGTTCACGATTGATTCAAAATAGTGAATATTCTTCCCTGTATCTGATTCACCAAAAATCCTGTAAATTCTATTGTCATTGATTTTTGAGAGAGGACAGTCCTCATATTTCCCAAAGATTACGACAGAAATAGATGAATTAGATGCTAGAGATTGATAAATTATATTGTTTAGATGTTCGTCACTAAAGCTATAGCCCATTATAAATAATACAGAATTAGGTTGTGCTAATTTAGTTTGAAATTCCCTAATCAAATCAGAATATGGAGAACCTAAACTTTGATTTTGCTTCAATGGTGTTGGGTAAATTAAAACATGCTCCTTATTCTGGTTTCCTGTACCTCCTTCGATAGGTACCTCTTGAATATTGAATAATGAGTTCCCTTCTTTTTCAATCCAACTAATAGAACCGTGTAGTTTGTACAAATACACCATGTTTTCTAATGGCTCAAACTTTTCTAAATTAGCATCGATCTTTTTTGAAAAGGTATAATTAAATATTGCAGGGTTGAATACTCGCTCAAGCCCACCACCAAAGCCATTGTTGTAATTTATATTGAGGTTATCCAGGGCCTTTTCATTAAATAAATCATTATTGGTTGTAAAAATATTGATACGAGAAAGGTCTTTGTTTCTTAGTGCCACCTTTTGATATAGTTTTTTGTATAAACTTAAGGTTTCAGCAGCTTTTTCATCACCTAATAAATCAATGTTTATCTTGCAAAAAATCTGATCTTGTATATGATTGATTAGCTCATTCACGCTACCGTTTTCAGTTTCATCAGGTTCATCAGGTTCAATTGTTCCGTCCATAAAGTGTTTCTTTGCATACAAAACACCTAGTAGTTTTTCTAAGTTATCTCCTGAAAGTTTTTTATACAGATCTTTCGTTTTATCTTCTAAATTGGTGTTTTCATCGATACCCTCCCTAATCTCATCGTACATCCCCTTCATATCAAGGATAGCCCCTGAACTTACTCCGGCTCCAAGTAAAAAACTTACATTTTTCACATTGGAAAATTCAGCCATTTTTTGTTTAATAGCTTCTAAAGAATTATTGGTTTCTAAGGCTTCACTCCCTTGATAAAAATGTATTTGTCCTTTCTGGTTATTACTATTAACGTCATTCATTACGCAGCCTTATAAATTTCTTGCTCTAGTTCTGTAAGTGCTTTGAGATATTTCTGGTTCTGTCGCAATAATTATTAAAAGCGTAGACCTCCTGGCCTTCAGGCATAACTAGGTTCTGTCGCAAAACACAAAATCCCCCTATTACCTACGATCATAAGATTAAATTTCAGCCAAATAAGTTTAGCATTTTCAACTAAAATAGAGCTACAGCCGCCCTGCGTCCGCCAAAAATGGCTCTACGGCTATTCGGGATAAAATTTTAGTCTCCCTCGCGCGCTATCGCGCACTTCGGATTGGCAAATTTCCCTCTTCATTGTGACACATAATACATCACTTGAATATCTTTGAGAACACCCCTCTAATAACTGGTTTATCTGCTGATGTTTCGCTTTGTGTCGTATCAATTTTATGTTCAAGTAATGCCATTAATCGAATTTCACGAGCTAGGGAATCTTCTCTATCTTGTTTTATATCGTCCCTAAGCCCATCGACCTGTTTTTCAAGCCATTCTATATGAGACCTCTCAACCTGCACCACTGGCACGGATGTTTTTGTAACCTTTGACGTTGTATTTTGTTTCAGTTCACCGTACACACGGATTAATTCCGCAGTATCAAGAAAACCATCACTATTCCTCGATACCCTACCAGATGAGACATGTCGGTATAAAGTCTGCTTCGATTTTCCGATTAATCGTGAGGCCTCTGTCATTGTTACTAATGCCACTTTATCACCCGTAATTGTTATTCTATGAGAGTGTAACTATTAATCACATCACAAAATCATCACATATTTAGAGTGAACACGCCAGTTTTTGTCTACCCTTTACCCATCATGAAAAATTTATAATCCCTATTTTACCTGCCCTAATGAATATTTGATTTTCGTTCAACCTTGTATTTTCAACCTCTCACAAAGTCGACACGGGGGTTTATGTTTTTGTTTGGTGAATGGGTGGGGTGGTATCAGGTAAAATAGCAACTTGTAATCCATTTATTAAATCATTGTCACTACATTGTCACCAACATTGTCACATCCTATGTAGAGCAGTAAGGACAGGGGATACAGAGGATTTTGAGCACGCTTGTATATATGCTTTTTTACATTGTCATCGACATTGCAACCCAGTAGTCACGTGGTCTAAGGTGGTATTAGTGACAATGATGGTCATTAGTTTTAGAGGAAGTAGAGAACATAATAAAATAATGATATATGCTCTATGAAAAAAGTGCATCTTTGTCATTTTTTTCTAGAAAGCAGATACACACCCTGTATTTAAAGGGCTGGAGCACGTGACAATGACGGGTGACAATGATTTTTAAAGGGCTTGTAAAGAGTCCTTAACAGCAGGTGTGTAGCGAGCGTGACAATGATGGTGACAATGTAGTGACAATGCTGTGCGAGGTTATAGGCAAAAAGAGGCGATACGCATAAAAGCAATATCACCCCAACTCTCAATAAATAAAAGTAAATCTAAGATGGATTAGACTAAGAGTCTGGAAACCGATTTGGGTAAACATCTCTTAACAATGGCATCATATAATCCCTACTTCTTGGTGTAGATTTCTCAACGGACAAATCTTTAAGGACAATCCCAAGTTTTATTTGATTTTGCCGTGTGGTTTTTTGTGACAGATCTCTTAATACCTCTGTCGATGTCATTTTTTTAGTGTGTGAGGTATCAAAGTTATAAACATCAAGTAACAACTCCTTGAGATTAGTGTCCTCATGCTTGGATAAGACTTCTTTCTGTAGTACTTCCTCCTCTTCTGTAAGCCACCACTGTTCACCCTGCATATATTGACCCCACACATAACCCCACAAGTCCGTATAGTCGAAGTTTTCTTTAACAATGATGTCTAGTGATCCTGTCGTCGTTATAGGCAAGAAACGCCTGTTACCCGTTGCGTCTCTTAAATACTCCTTTTCGTTTACAGTGCCTATACATGAAATATGTCGCGTTATTTTTAGTGGCTTACGTGCATACGGCAGTCTTATCTCATCCTCTGTCATCGACAAGAACGCCTTTAGTGCTGATATGTCACTTCTCTTAAATGTTGAATCAAGTTCTCCAAGCTCAGGAATCCAGCACTTTAATACATGAAGCATTGAGTCCTTGTCTTTAACATCTAATAAAATCCCTTCCTTTGTGTATTTATGCAGTAACTTAGGCAGTATATAGCGTATAAATGAAGTCTTTTTGTGTCCTTGTTCTCCAAAAAATACCAGTACAGACTCATATTTGTCTATAGCGTCGTCGTTAGGTGTATTCCTTGCCATATCAGCCGCGGCACAACACTGTATTAGCCAGCGATACATCGCGATTTTAACCCACGTCTTATTGTCCACGGGCAGCAACTCCACAAGTTCATCAACTGGATTATTAGACTTGGTGCGCGTGATGACTTTCAGGCAATCAGTGACTGGGTTAATGATATTGCTCTCGATGATTGCATCCAGTTGCATGTCAACAACACGATCACTAATCCCATGAATTGCACACTTACCTTTTAGAAACGCGATTAAAGAATTATGTTCGTTTCCCTTCATTGATTGGATGCCCTTAATGTTAGTTTCAAGTAGTAATTCATCATAACTGACACTGACACCGTAATACTCTATAAGCGCCTCAAGATTTTCAGGCGTTGGGATGGGTTTGCCTTTCATTGTTGTGTGATTCCATTTTATTTGTTTAGTGTGTTCTCTTGATAGCTTGACCACTGTCCCCATTGATACATTTTTAGGGTTGTCCCCATTATCAAAAGAACACCATTTTTTGGATATCTCTGTTTTGTTATATTTTTTACTGGTTTTTGACCACTCGTCCCACACAGAAAAACCACCATTTGCGCCTGAGTGATAAATAGCCATGCCGACCATTATCCATTGGTCATAGTCTTCGCTAGGAATGTGTTTAATGACCTCCTTTATTCTTTCTGCTGTCCAGGGGTGGGCATCGGGTACAGCGACCAGTGAAGGAATGTTTTGTACTGGCAGGTCGTTATCAGGTGCTTCAAAAACATTATTTATTGCTGGAAAATCCATTGCGTTAACGTCAATCTCGACCGCATCATCATTAATGAAATAATCAGGGTCATAGGAAGTGAAACAAAGCCTTAAAATATCCTTGCAGGCGGGGTCAATAGTAATTCCATGCTCTACCTTAAAGAGATATTCAAACTTATAAAATATCTCTTTGAACTGCTCATCATTATCAAACTGACCAACATTAAACCCCGCCTTAACGCCTAGCCCGCTGACCGATCTAAACGCGAACAGGCAGCCTTGCGTAGCCTTTACTATGCCAATGACCCGTTCCACGCCCGCGCTATCCTGTAGAGCATCAATATCAACGTGAAATATGCCAGTACAGCTGTCCTTGTCAAAGTCTTTTGCTCTTCTACCGCAAGAATCATTAACACCCCCTGAGAATGAGATAGCACTCATCTTTATTTTCAGGGCTTTAACTGCCTCACTTTTCCCTTCTGTTTTTAGTTTTCGCTGATAAGCAACTACATGCTCATCATTGGTCTTTAGTCTTTCGACGAATTGGCGCGGTGTGGTTGTTTCTCCTCTGTACGCTTCATTAGCTCTTTTTTGGTACAGGACTGCCTTATCTAGAATATTGACAGATAGAGGAGCGGATGGAGGGGTTTCTGCAATAGCTGGAATAGCGAGTGATGACTGGTTAATATTTTGAGCTTTATTTTTTATTGAGATTTCCATAATGACTTACCGTTTGTAAGGTTTCATCATGGTAAAACGTTTTAATATAACCTGGCCCGTGATAAGATAATTACTCAAAAGGACTGGTATTGTCTTTTTGTTTTACCAATGATGAAATGATATTTCAAAGTCCATGTGAAAGGTCTGAACCCTTTGCGCATGGTGCAAATATGCCCTTTGAACTGAAAGCATCAAGGGGCATTTTTTTCATTATCTCATACTCCATACAAGCACACCCGGACTACCTCTCTAGCCATACCTCAGCAAATCTCTAAACAATACTTTTTATCCCTTTTTTACGCCTACAAACCAACACAAAAAAACAACAGTTTGACCCGCATTCTAATTACAAAAAATGTTTTATCAATTAGGATTTATAAC
>NZ_BDMN01000213.1 GCF_002189065.1 Bathymodiolus platifrons methanotrophic gill symbiont | reverse complement strand
CAGGCATAACTATCCTGCTAAAGCCCAGCCCTGACGCATGAACCTTGCAATATTCAGGTGTTTATGACGGTTAACTATAAACGCCAGTTTCCAAGTTTTTGATCGCGAAATCTTAAAGTAACAACGTATAAAAGGGTCAATTAAGCAACACAGTGAAATTAGACTTAGACTGCGATTAGTCTTTATTTACGCTCAAAAAATCATAGTATTGCAATTCAAAACACTAGCAACAAATATCTCACGATAACGCACCAACGACGGCACTCACTGCCGTCTTCTCAATAAGACTTACATCCCTGTATGGTTTTTCATTTCAAGTCACCAGTGCACCATAGGATGGATATTTATGTCACATGGACACAGTGCTCCGAATTATTCAGAGCCTTTTAAAAATATAATTAGACAGGCCTAAATTTATACGGTTTTCTCTCGGTCAATAATATTCTTCACTGTTGATGCGTGCCATTGCCCCCCGCGCCTCGTTTTTACGCCTAGTTTATTTAATTCATTAGCCACATTCCCCATTGATAAACCTTTAATCCGATACCCCTCGATAATGTCGCTTACGGTTCTAGCGAAGTCACTGGCTAGCTTCTTGTTTATTGCATTGCTCTTTAGCCGTGCTTCATTTAAATTTGTTTGATTACCTAGTTGAACCCCTCGCGCCTTTAATATTTGTAGAGCCGCCTTTGTTCTAGTGCTAATCAACTCCCGTTCCTTTTCGGATAGAGCCGCGTATAGGTGGAGCATAAAGGGGTCTGCGTCTCTTCCAAGTTGTGCTGCAATAAATGGGATTTTATTTGCCATTAGCGATGATATAAAAGCAACATCGCGACCTAGTCTGTCTAACTTATTCACAATGATATAAGCTGATTCTTTTTTAGCGCAATTTAATGCTTGAGATAATACAGGGCGTTTCTCTAAAGCATCAAACCCTTTTCCGCTTTCCACTTCGGATAATATCTTGATTAACTCAATACCCTCATTTTTACAGAATTCCTTTATATCCGATTCTTGAACCTTTAGCCCTAACCCACTTCTTCCTTGTTCAGAGGTTGATACTCTTACGTAACCGATTGCTTTCTTAATCATAAGCACACCTTTTTATTTAGTTATACATATTATAAACGTTCGTTTATAGTTTGTATAACTAAATAAAAAGGTGACATCCCCTCCATGCTACTTCACGAAATCCCAGGACTCCTTCGCCGTAATCTCACCTACGCAGCGAATAGGCGATTATCCAGACGCCTTCTCGTGATATTAGGAGAGGTTCATGTTGTCTCTACCTCTGATAAAAATCCGTATTCAGAGTCGGAAACGGTTACGAAGTCCTAAGCCGATTAAAAACACAAGCAGAAACGACAGCACGCCTTGAATAAGGCTTAATGAATAGATCACGTTCGGTATTTGTTGTGGTTCGCATGGAAATAACTTATCAAGAATACCAATTGTGATGCTACGTCCGGCAGGGACGAATGAAAATACCTGAGATACAGAATACAAGAACCCATATCCTAAAGGAAAATAATCTAAGCTAGACTCATTAGCATAAATCAACGTACAGACAATAGTTAGTCCCAGAAGCCAGAGCACTGGACGTATTATACTCTGGCCATAGATACATACTACATCAAAAATTTTGTCCAAATATCTATGAAATATTTCACCTAAATATATACGAAGTTTTTTATCCTTAGTATTCTGATTCTTAATCTTATCCTGTTTGGCTCGCATTTCGATAACATGAAAACCCAGTGCCTGTTGGTAGCTTTTATTAGCCTCTGCAAGTTCTTTTAGGCGACATAAACGTTCTCCATCACTTTTATCAAAATCACCCTTCGGAGGATAATTATCCGATATTTCCATCCTATCTAGAGACACTTGATTGGTTAACTTTGTATTGGTTAAATCCGGTATGCAGTTAAATGTATTGTCTGAAATATCAAAAGATTTATCAAAACTGCTATGACGTAAAGAAAATTTTGACAATCTCTCTGAGAATTTCAATGACTCAAACGATACATGACCTCCAAATTCACAGTAATCACAAATAAAGACTCCCTCTCCTAACCTCGAGTGCCTAAAAGTCACTACCCCCATAAACGCCGAACCGTTAAAATACACGCCCCCTTTTCCGAACTGCGCCCTCTCAAAAGTCACCCTGCCTTTTCCGAACCCCGTGCACTCGAAGAGCACTAATCCCTTGCCAAACTTAGCATCCTCGAAATTCACGACCCCATTTCCGTAGAAAGTCGAGTCCTTAAAAGACACAGCACCCTCGCCGAAATTGGCGCTGGCGAAAGACACACTCCCGTTCTTCGGAAACCGATACTCTGAGAAGTTAAATTCCCCATTTCCTTTCCTATGCTTTGAAAAATCGACTTTTGAAAAATCCACCTCCGTATTATCATTATGTTTATCAACATAAGCGTTCCATCTTTCTTTACCTGCTAAGAACTCGTCAAAGGCTTCTTTATCCTTGCCAGATATAGTCTTTCGATCTTTATAGTTGGTATTCATAGTTAATATGCCTATTTTTGTTTTTCACGTTCGCATACAAGTAAGTTTAGCCCCTGTAATGCCCGTACGACGCATTTTGCAAATTCTACGATATACCTTTCATGTGGGGAATATATTGGCTCCCTACGGGACGTATTGATAAAGCATGGATAACGAAAAGATGTTATCCACCCCTTACCAATTGCTTATGTATTTGGCAAGCGTAAAGATGATGTTTTCAAAGAGCTAAAAGCCTTACTGACTCCTTTTGAAATAAGCAGATATTATACAGATGACTGGGGGGCTTATGAGCGAAACTTAGATGTAAATGAACATGAAATAGGCAAACAAAACACTCAAAAAATTGAACGAAAAAACCTAAATTTTAGAACATGGATTAAACGCTTAACGCGTCGAACAATCTGTTTTTCCAAAATAGAACAAATGCATGATATTGTCATTGGACTATTAATTAATAAAGTCGAATTTGGACGAGATATTCATGCCTAATAACAGATTTAACCCACCACCAAAAATAGGTCACAGTTGGTTTCTACACAAGCATTTGTCTTTTTGCGACAGAACCGACGCTTACGATTATGAGAGTGTAATTGTTAGGATTGACATTCCCCCAAAGAAATCTAGAGGTAATTCGTTTAGATCTCCAAGCAACAACAAATTAAATAAGGAACAGAATTGAAACAAAGTGTTATTGCTGATGATATTAGCCATGAATCAAGCTTAAGTGTATCGAACAATTTTTCAGAACAAAACGGTCAGTCGTGGTCTGTATTGCAAGAAGATTGCCTTACTGGAATGAAAAAAATCAACACTGAATCCGTAGATCTTTTTATAACTGATCCGCCGTATAATCTAGGCCGGTTTATGAAAAAACGTAATGCAGGTGTCTTTCGCATGCGTGAAAATCATTTCGTTTCAAGCGGCTGGGATGACTTGGAGCATGAAGAGTGGGATGCTAAAATGAAAAGTTTCTTAATTGATGCTTATCAACTTTTGCGTGTTGATGGTGGCATCATAATTTTTATGTCCCTCATGAAAATAGAAAGCTTGATTGCTGCGGCTCAGGAGGCAGGTTTTTATTATAAGACTATAGGTGTATGGCATAAAACTAACCCAATTCCACGTAACATGAATATAACTTTTGTTAATTCTACAGAAGCTTGGGTTTATTTCGTAAAAAAAGGTCCATCAGGAACATTTAATAATTCCGGAAAAGCTATTCATGATTTTTTTGAATATTCGTTAACCCCAGCTTCTGAGAAAAAGTGTGGTAAGCATCCTACACAAAAACCACTAAAACTCATCAAGCATTTTGTAGAAATTTTATCTGATCCTGGTGATCTCGTAGTAGACCCGTTTATGGGGAGTGGTACAACTGGAGTTGCAAGTTTAAAGTTAGGACGAAAGTTTTTAGGTATTGAACTAGACGAGAATTACTTTGAGATCGCAGTAAATCGTTTGAAATTATGCGGAAATAAATGAAATCTATTGATTTATTTGCAGGTGTTGGCGGGATGTCTCTTGGCTTTGAGTTAGCGGGATTTAAAGTTTTATTAGCCGTTGAAAAGAATGGAGCTATTGCTGAAGGTTATGCATTAAACCATCCGAACACGGAGTTAATAGTATCAGGTGTAGAGAATTTAAATATTCCTGAAACTTTTGAACAGTTTAAGTTGAGTGGGGGAGTAGATGTTATTTTCGGTGGTCCACCTTGTCAAGGCTTCTCCCAGAAGGGAAAACGGTTGAATACCTCTGATGATAGAAATTATCTTTTTAAATATTTTTTTGAAGTTGTAAACTACCTGCACCCTGAGTTCTTTGTAATTGAAAATGTCCCTAATATACTTACGACGGCGAATAGTTTCTTTTATGAAGAAATAAAATGCTCTTTCAGTATGATTGGCTATGAATTGAAGGCACAGGTTCTTAATGCTTCAGACTATGGAGTGCCACAACATAGGAAGCGTGCATTTATTGTCGGCCAACGTGGAGATAATAAATTTGAGTTCCCTGCACCCAAAAAAGATCTTGTAACTATTAAAGAATCTATATCAGATTTGCCATCAATTTTATCTGGAGAAGGCGAATTATATTACCCGTATCCCAGTAAACCACTTTATCCGTACCAAAAAATGATGAGAGTGAAATCACAAGGAATATACAATCATCAAGCGACAAATCATTCAAATATTGCTCTTCAAAGGTTGGCAATGATTGCGAAAAATGGTGGCGGTAAGGAAAATTTACCTCCCGTGCACCTGACTAAATCAATATACAGTGGTACCTGGACTCGTCTAAATGATGATGCTCAAGCAAGAACTATTACAACTCGATTCGATACGCCATCATCAGGGCAATTTACATTGCCATGGCAGGATAGATGTCTAACTGTAAGAGAAGCAGCACGAATACAATCATTCCCTGACAGTTTCATTTTCTGTGGTACAAAATCAAACCAAATGTTACAAGTTGGTAATGCCGTTCCACCTCTATTAGCACAAGCAATAGCTAGGAAAATTATAAAATGTTACGGTAATGATGCAGTTGTTTGATCTATCAATATATTAAAATCTCTTAGCTCAGAATGAGTAAATAACTGGTTATTCAGATACCTTTGTATGGCTCGTACACCAGATAGATTGACGCAAACAATTCTATTTTTTGTGATTCTAGGTATTTTTATCTCGCCAAAAGGAAATAAATCTAGAGCATTACTCCCTACAGGAAAAACGAAGCAGTTAATAATCTTAGATCTATCTTCTCCGAATAGCGTAGTAAAAGTATTCGATGTAAACACTAGATCTTCGTAATGCAGTTGCTTTGATATATCTCCGACTCCAGGCCCAGAAACACGACCATCTTGACTTGGTTTTACTCGATAATATTTTGCATCGAGCAAAAGAATACCTTTTTTATCAGGAAGTTCTGTTAATGCATCAATAATGAATTTCCCCTCTGAGCAGTAAACTTTAGATGTTTTCCATATTCTCCACTCTGGAAGGGGCATTACATCTTTCCAGTTATCTGATTTCTTTACATCACTAAACAAAGATGAGCATATTTTTTCCCAAATAGTATGAAAATATTGCGTTCCGAAAAACTTTACGCCACTATAATGCTCCTCTTCAATCCAATTAATAAGCGCTTTAAGTATTTGCGTCTCTCGCATGAAAAAAGTTCGTCTCATTACAGACCTTAGTATCGGTAGTGCCGTTGTAATAACAGTGGATCTAGTGGACGATCCCAATATAGGGTTGCTTGGGTAACCTGCTAATTCACCATATAAATTTGAACATTTCGTTACTATAGCTCTATGTATTTCAGTAATAACCTTATGCTCAGTTCTTTCTGTATGTTTGCTTATCCATTTTTCGTATATAGGGCCACTTTCACTATGAAGTGCATATCTATTTTGAATTGTTCTACCCCAATCTGGTGTACGTGTATCAGAGTATTTTAAATAAGATCGTCGTATAGATAGCAGTCCATTAGTATAAAAGTCTTCTAATATGAAGCTAGCTATGTTGATTCGACTTAGGTGACCTTCATTTTTCTTTTGATCAAATAGCTGTGCATCAGCAGGACACTTGCTATTCTTGTTCTCTTTGCTAATCCTGCGCATCAATTTTATAATTAATTTTGCAGTAGTTTCATTTTTGCCATGATGAAATTTAGGTAGTGAAAAAAGCACGCGACCTGGCGTCTCAATTAACCCTACAAAGTTAATTTTTTTACGGCGATTACTCCTACTTAACTCTAGTGCTAGTTCTATATCGCATGCGTCAGATTCTACTATCTTTTTTTCATCAATTAAGCTCTGTATGCTGAATTCTGTTTCTGTTAGGTAGGTGATCGACACTTTTTAGTTCCACCTTATTCAAGAGGAAATTGAAATATATTATTACCTTTACTATAGTGTGATAATAGTTCAGATAATGTTGCGTTCGGGTATGAAAAAAACTCATCTGCTCGATGCCTAAGTATGTCATCCCTAATATATGAAAGTAGTTTAAATTTAAAGGCAGAATCATCACAAAGTTCATCGTTAGTTAAGAAGAATGGACCGATATGCATATCTTCATGTATTCGTAATTCCGATAACTTTATATTGATTTTCTGTCGAAGGTCATTCCATTCTAAGGTTAGACTTTCACCTGATGAAGACTGGAATTTTGTTTTTATAGAGGTGTCATGCAATGCATTCTCCCCGTCGTTTAAACCCATATAGAAAAATGACCAGCGACGCTTAAACGCAGTATCTAATGGGATAACTCCTTGATCAGCATTGTTAAGAGTTGCCCAAATATAGAGATTAGATGGGATAGTTATTGACGGTCCAATTCCGTTAGAAATAAGGTATTCTATAGCTTCTGTCGATAAATATATGGGGTATTTGCTTTCTCCATCTTTACTACGATCAAGTAATTGAAATATATCTCCAAAAACAGCTGGAGCATCGGCCCTGTTCAATTCCTCAATAATCAAAAGGTACCTATTATTTGATTTATCTTTTGTTGCCTGAACTAGGATTTTTAGAAAAGTTCCAGGGACAAATCTATATTCTATAATTGGTTTTCCAGGGCGAGGTTCTTTTACATTGTCCCTTCCTACATATTCTTTTGTAGAGTTTGGATCATATAAAGGTGCGGGGCGGAACCCCCCGACAAATTGTCCATAAGTATAATCAGAATAGAAAGTGACTCTGGCTACTTCTTTTGGATGTAAGTTAACTATATTTTCCTCTAAAAAATGTGACTTTCCTGTGCCCGGCGCTCCATAAATAATCCAATTTAGTGGAAATTCAGTTTTTATTGGAGTAATGTTTTCTTTATCATCATTGAATACTTCAGGCTCTATTGTGATAGATTGGTTCCTCTCAATGATATTTAAATAATTAGAAACCCTACCCTTATAGGTATCAAATCCAGATATTCCACTTCTCTTTATAACATCACCCTGACTAAGTGTAAGGTAAGGATGTAGTTCATCATTTAAGATACTATTAAAAATACGGAGAGGTCCTTTTTTCTCGCCATTACCGAGACTTATGCTATTATCTCTTTCTAGTAGTTGGTATATTCCCTCTTGTTGAAATTCTATAAATTCCCCCGCATATTCTAGTTTAAAATGCGTATCTTCAGTGAAATTCGTAAGTACGCGTAACAATTTTTTCTCATATAAATTGCTATTATTTTTTTCACCTTTTAGCCAGCTAATTAACACCTCAAATACGTCTACTGGACAATCCCCATGAACATCAGTTAACACTTCATTTAAGATGTCTAGCGTACTAGTAAACTCTAGTTGCTTTAGCTTGCGTATGCCACCACTTCGTTCATAGCTACCTGCGAGACTTGAGTCAATAAACGATACCGTACATAATTTCCATATAAGCTCAAGTGCAACTTGTAGAGGTTCCATTTGGGAATCAAAAATTGGACATTTCTCTAGTAAACATTTGAAATTTGAAGGTAAATCTCCAATATTTCCCCATACATGTTCTGTTTTATCATAGACGTCTTGGTTAATCTTCAGCTTTTTAGAGCCATCTGAAGTAGTGTCAGCATAGACTAAAGTCGAAGGGCGGCCAGTACCAATCCAAAGTAAAATAATTCCAGATAGAAGTAATTTTGGTTTAGATAAAGAAGATTTTATTCCTAACCGTCTATTTAGAGTTGGTCTTTTTGTAATTTCTTTTGGCAACATAGTGAGTAGTTAAGTGCATTATTTATGATCTTTTATTCAATACCTTCGCCAATTTTAATTTAAGCCAAACATGACAATCTTACACCCATATAAATCAATCGCTTATAGGCTATCGCTGAAAATCAGGGAAACGTAGCCTAAGCGAAGTGATGATTTTTAGT
>NZ_BDMN01000212.1 GCF_002189065.1 Bathymodiolus platifrons methanotrophic gill symbiont | reverse complement strand
GAATTATATTTTTATATGTTTTATCTAAATCGTAAGTAATACCAAGATCTAGATCAGTTTTTTTCCCAAACCCCATAATTACAAAGCAAATTTTTGATTTACTAAAAGTTGAGTTCACTCATGATTCCTTATTGATATAAAGTAAATAGCCAACACTAATCTGTAAGTTAGGTGTTGGCTATTTTAATTATAGGATTTCACTTTTTAGGTGTAATCTCTGATTGCTTGTATAACACTTGCAGAATTCCACCCTACAGGTTCACAAACAGATGCATCTCGTACAATCTGAGGAATTCTCTGTTGCCCCCACGGTTTTATAGCAATAATGGTTTTATTTAAACGCTTCGCTTCATTGATTTCATATTCAATCCAATCACTATGAGCAGAATACATTCCACCAAGTATCAATACGACTTGAGAAGGGTTTATTTGTCGAGTCATCCCTTCTTCTAGACCTTTACGCGTCTTATCAGGCAATGCATTAGTAGTAGTGATACTACAATTACTCCAAGATAAATTGGCTGCATCCTTTAACCAATTCACGACTTTATAGTAGTGTTCATTGTATTCCCAAGCATGGCTAATAAAAATCATTCTATTTTTTAAATTCGGCATTCGCTGAAAATCATGGAAACGGAGCTTAGCGAAGTGGTGATTTTTAGTCCCTGATAGGCGACAGGGCAATTCGCTGATTCGACGTGTGCTAGCAGCACGCGAGAGGAGCAAGAATTGCATTCCGAATAGCCGTCCAGCCAGTGAGGTAGTAATGACGAAGCGGCTTTTGTGCGTAGTCGTTGCGGACGCAGGGCGTTCAGGGCATCTCCCATCCGCTGCGTAGGTGAACGAATTATGGCGACAGGAGTCCCAGAATTTCGTGAGGTAGCATGGCGCGCCTGCAACCAAGATATAGCAAGTTTAGCTGTAGTTAAGACTTCTAATTAAGTCTTTTAGCCATTTTTTCTTGGCACGTCATCCCCCTAATTTCATGAAACATTGGGACGTCCTGTCATCGCTGTTCATTAACTAGATAAAGGGCAGTGATGACCAAGTAATGCCATTAATCGAATTTCACGAGCTAGGAAATCTTCTCTATCTTGTTTTATATCGCCCCTAAGCCCATCGACCTGTTTCTCAAGCCATTCTATATGAAACCTCTCAATCTGCACCACTGGTACGGATGTTTTTGTAACCTTTCAACGTCATCTGATTTTGATGTTAGCCTAAAAAAATAATGGGTAAGCTATAATAAGAGCATGGGAAATATAGCTATTAATCCGAGTCGACTAGAGTGGTGCTTAAATGCCGTGCAGATAGATATCAATCATCTATCTGCAGATCTTAAGATTTCTCAAAAAACATTGGAACAAGCTATGGAAAGCAAAGAGGTTTTTAGTGTTACTCAGCTAGAAAAAATAGCAAATTATTTTAAACGTAACATGTTGTTTTTCCTTGAATCTGAAGCACCAAAAGAGGAAGAAATATACTCTCTTCAATTTCGTACAATTAATAATAAAAAGCCAATTCACTCCCCAAAGTTGCGTGGCTTTATAGAACAAGTTGAAAAACAAAGACAAGTTTACTTAGGGTTATTAGATGATTTAGGAGAGGCAATAAATAAAGTTTGGTATCCTGATGATTTGAACTTAAATGAGGACATAAAAAGTATAAGTGCAAATATCAGAAGTTGGTTAGGGTTAGCAGTATCTGATGATTTTAGTGATATGCGTCATGCTGTTGAACAAAAAGGCATCATGGTTATTGTATCCAATGGATATAATGGTAAATGGCAAATAGATAAGAAGAATCCAGTCCGTGGTTTTTCTTTATATTATGACGTATTACCAATAATCGTTATCAAAAAACAAGCAAGTTTAGGAGCGCAAACCTTTACCTTAATGCATGAATTTGCTCACTTGTTATTGCATAGAGAAAGCGCAATTGATAATGATGAGGATTTTGATAATTATCAAGGTAAAGAAAAAGAAGCGAATGATTTTGCTGGTAACTTATTAATCCCTGATAGCTTTTTAAATCAAATAGATACCGAACGGTTATTAGGGCTACAAACTCAAGAGTATGATTCATTCTTAGAAGATTATAGGGAACTATGGAGTGTGAGTCATAGGGCGATATTGGTACGCTTATTAATTAATGAAGAAATATCTCAGTATCATTATAAAAATTATGTGGACTATAAAGAAGAACAATTAAGAAGAGAGGCAACTCAAGTTAGTTCCAAATCCATACCGAGGACATACCGACATAGAGAGCCCATGAATGTTTTTGGTAAGCCTTTCGTTTACGCAGTATTTGACTCTTTACATAATAAAAAAATCACTTTAGCTAAAGCAAGCACTTATTTAGATAATTTGAAAATTAGCGATGTAAGGAAATTGGAGCAACATGTATAGCTTTGATGCTTCATCTATGATTCATGCTTGGGATAATTACCCACCAGAGAATAAACATTTTGATTCTCTTTGGGAATGGTTTTCTAACAAGATGCAAAGTAAAGAATTTGTTATCTCAAAAAAGGCTTTTGAAGAAGTTAGTCATAAAATACCTGAATGTGGAACATGGCTACAAGATAATAATATTAAAATCTATGATTTAACCTCTAAAAGTATATTAAGAGCTAAAGATATAAAGGCATTACTTGGTATTATCGAGGAAGAATATACGAAAGGCGTTGGTGAAAATGATTTATTCATTATTGCTATAGCGCAAGAATTGGGAACTACACTTGTTACTGAGGAAGGCAGGCAGGGTGTATTGCCTGCACTCAAATCAAACTATAAAATACCAGCAGTTTGTAATATGGCATCAGTCGGAGTAGAGAATTGTAACTTCTTAAATTTACTAAAATAAAAAGGCTAACAACCAAACACCCTGGCCAAAATTGGCGAAGGTGAAGTTCACACCACCATCACCGAATATGGATCTAGAAAATTTTACATTCCCTTCCTTTGGAAACAGATACCCTGAGAAGTTAAATTCCCCTTTTCCTTTCCTATGCTTTGAAAAATCGACACCTGAAAAATCCACCTCCGTATCATCACCATGTTTTCCAACATAAACGTTCCATCTATAGCACCCCAAAGAGTCAAGACAGATTTTTCAACAATCCTTATT
>NZ_BDMN01000211.1 GCF_002189065.1 Bathymodiolus platifrons methanotrophic gill symbiont | reverse complement strand
ATAAGGGATTACGTCAAAAAACGAAAAATTAGCGGGGAGTCGCTATTTTTGCGAAAGCTTGTTTTGGGCATCCCAGCCCAAGCAAGCAGCAAAAACTTAACGCGACCACTTATGCCTCCGGCGGCCCCGATTCGTCCTCGTCACCTCGTCCCGACCCAACAAGGGGTCGGAACATAGGCTCCAAATGACTTGACGCCGTGTCGGATGGCCTTTTATTTTGTCTCCACCTTCGCTAACGCTCAGACTCCGACAAAATAACGGCCCTACGGCTATCGCGGACTAAAAATCATCACTTCACTTAGGCTCCGTTTCCCTGATTTTCAGCGGCGGAAGTGGAATTTATGCGACAGAACCTTCTTATTTAATCTCATGTGATACACCGTAAGGTTCATACTCAAAGTTAGAAGTAGGCTTAATGGTTTCGCTATCAATCGTCATTAACTGGCTATTAAGATTATCAGGAATAACATAATCCGATGCTCCATCAGGATGCACAACTAGTAAAGTCTGATTGAATGCCTGGATTCTTTTCTGATAACCAGAAGCATGCACTTCAAACCCATTGTCAAGATAGAAAACTGAACCATCACTTACTTTTTGTTGATTGAAGTAACTGATATTGGTTACTGTCTTGCCATGTGTTATTGTTTCAAGCCGTCCGCTTTTACCGTAAGTATACGTCTCTTCACCATCACCCAAAAGGCGACCGTCATCATCGTACTTAAACGTGACAGGCGCACTGCCAATAACCCCCGTGGCAAGCCTATTAGTCTTAGCTTCCATAACAAAGGTGTTTGCACCATTTTGTAACAAGTTGTTATTTTCATCATACTTGTACACAAGATTACGCCGAGCATTCTTAGCATTGATAAGTCGATTCAAACCATCATAAGCATAACTTGTGACATCACCGTTATTTGACTGATAGATAATGTTGTTTGCATTGTCCCATTCATATTTAACAGTGGATACATTAGCCCCCTTGTTAGAGGCTGCATTCACCAACACACGACTCCAACCATCAGTAGTTTTAGTCATTGCAAGACTCTGTCCATAAGAGACAAGACCAGGTTTAGAGTTAATGCCGTACTGGCTAAATGACACGGTGCTTGCAGGATTAAATGTTTTCTCACTTGCTCCTTTGTACTTGAAGTCTTGCAACTGTCCAGACTTGTTGTAGCTGTATTCAACTGTTGATTTATCAGGGTAGTTTATTGCTTTTGGAAAGCCTCCTTCATAATAGTCATAGGTATAGTATTGAAAGTTTTTACCGTCTAAGCTCCAAGTTTTAGCCGCTAAATCACCGTCTTTATTATAGCTCATGACGGTTTTAATTCCCCCATCAGTAATGCTGGTCAACATGCCTTGGTTGAAAAAGCCGGTAACACTATCATCCCATGTGTAAGAAATAGGATTAGTTAATTTACCCTCTGTGCGGTTTCTTGACTGGACTCTATCATGTGAATCATAAACATAGTCATTGGTTATTGCGCCGCGCGTATGCTTAACAATCTTACCTGTTGCACTGTAAGTATAATTTTCTGTGCCTGAATCAGGTGTTACATTTTGGACGAATTTACGATTAACATCATAGGACTTTGTTGAAACAAGGCCACGATAATCAACCTCTTTAATGAGATTCCCAACCATGTCATACGTTCCTACTGAGCTATGTCCATCGGCAGTTGTATGTGTTTTAGTTCGATTAACAAAGTCATGCGATTTTGTTTCAAGTAAAACTAATTCTTTGGACTTATGTGTAGGGTCATTTCCCTTATGAGTGACTGTTGACGTATTGGTTGTTAATTTATGCAAAAACTGATTCGTTCTATCACCTCTTACTTCTTGTGATTTCAGCCAGCGCTTATCATAAGATATAGCAATATATTCAGCCTGTGTCTTATCGTAGTAAGGCGAAAACTTATAAATCAACTGTCCAGTATCAGAATCATAACCAAGCTCATTAGACGTTAATAATCGACCTTCATCGCTTGTAGTAGTATGCTTCCAAGCATTGGAGTCACCACCAATATATGTTCGTGTCTTTGATACTCCAGAGCCAACATAAGATGACTTTTCTTTAAACAATCCATCTGTGTCAACACCGAAAATCAAGTCACTTGTTTTATTTCCATTTACATTAGTTGAAATAATGCTTCCAAGACTATTGACTGCATGCGTTGTTACAGCACCATTAACCGATGTTCCGCTAACCTTAACACCAAATCGTGGGTCTATTTTCGACAACTCAACAAGACCACCTTGATTTTTCTTGGTTAAATATCCAGCATCATCATAAGTAAAGTCTGTAACAACTGTGTTGTCCTTGTTAGGATAAGCACCTGTTAAGCCTGTGTAATCTCTTGATGTTGTTGTCTGAACTATATTCCCTTTCTTATCATAGACTAAGTTTGTGGTTGAATACCCTTTATGTGCACTTGAATAAACAAGGTTAGATATTGGATTGAATAATCCATCATCAGAGTATTTTGCAAACAAAATATCAAGGTCGTTTGCTGTTACAGTGTATGGCTCGTTATACGCTTTCTTTCCTCTGAAAGCATCGCATTGAGCTTTGTCTTCTGTGAACAATGTTCCAGTCTTATCACCTATGGTGAATAAACCTGTACCACTATCATTAACTGTGTATCTGTAACATTTAAACAATGACTTACCACCTGCATAAGACGTTTCGCTCCACTCCTTAATGCCCCATACAGCATCAACGCCAGAGGTTACCGTTTTGCTGAATGCAACCTGTGGGTTGTTTGTGCTATCGCTGTCCTGATAGGTGGTACTAATAGATTGTTGTTTGTACACAAGAACAACTTTTGGGTCTACGTTTGCATGCCGTGTAGTATAAGCATACTTGATTTCTTTCTTTGAAAAAGGAATCCCTGTGCTTAACTGACCAATAGTTTTGCTCAACAGCTTTCCTCGTGTTGGGTATTCAGTTGAATAGCTTGAAGTTATTACCTTATCACGCGACTTAATAGACTCTTCAACTTTAGAATATCCAGAAAACATCCAGTCATGCCTATTGTAGATAGGGTACATATAATTGAATTTATGATCTACAGAGTATCCATGCTGAGTGCCTTTGTTCTTAGATATAGAGTAACCTGAAACAACACGTCTAACCTTACTCAAAAGAATATTCGGATATCTTGGTTGTTTGATGTTCTCATAATCTACAAATGGCGATACTTCTTCATACTCTATATCATGGACAAGTCCTGCTCCATTATTAATGCTGACAATCTCTTGTTCAGGTGGGTTAGTTTCATTCATGTAAACAGTGATGTTTACATTTCCTGATGTTTGCTGAACACTGATTATAGAAGCCAGTGGATTATCTCCCATACTCGATATAATATTTCTTGTATGCGCCCCAAATGGTAGTGTGCTTTGTACTTGATTGAATGTATTTCCTGTATGAAGGAACATATCAAAGTACGTTTGACCTGGGTCTTTTGGGTCACCTTCTCCGCCACGATATTTAAGAATGTCTGGCTGACCGTCACCATTTATGTCAACAAATGTTGTGTTATGAGCATTCTTTTGATCTTCACCGGCAGTTGTTAAGGTAAAAAACTGTGTAGTATTATCACCAGAACCGGACCCCTCTAGCATTTCTCCAAATAGGTTTCCGGTATTCATGTAGATATTACCTGTTACCGGTTGAGTCTTTCTGTAATTAAACTTAACCAGGTCGCTTAAGCCATCATTATTGAAGTCAAGGAACTTGTAAGCTGGGAGGTCTGACCAGTCTCCTACGCTACCTAGATTAATGTCTTGAGATGACTTGCCGTCTGGTGAAAGGAATTTACCTTGTCGATTATAAAGGGGGGTTGCATAAGTCAAGTCATTGCTTTTTTTCAGTAAGAAAAAATCTGACAATGTATCTTTGTCATAATCAGCAAAAGTTACAGACTGATCGACTGTTGGAATAACAGCGTTTTGTATCTGTCCGTTGATATTATCATTTGTTGGAAATCCACCATCAACTGATGCATAATGAACAGCGATGTTGTATTTTGCAGTTGGTTGATCTGATGTTGGTGCCATTACGATAATATCATGAAGACCATCACCATTTATATCTCGGCTGGTATAGGTGGCACGCATCTTTCCACTGTCAGAATAATCATTATGGAGATCCTGAACTACAGGGTCCACGCCAAAATTAGGCTTACCGGCAGAGCTAAGATAAGTTTGTGCATAGGCTTGACCGTCATTACCTTTGAAAATTTTGATTAAGTCATTTAGACCATCGCCATTCTTGTCAAATGCCATGAATGTAAAAGCATCTTCGTTCTTATCAGTAGGTGAGAATCGACCTAAGTCCATGCTGTCTTCTGCAAGCGTAAGAACACCATTTTTATCGCCACGCGCAAAAGTAAAAATAGCGTTATTATTTTCATTACTAATAATGCCAACACCATTGTAGCCATCACCATACTTGTCCATAATAACTACTTTTACGCCATCCCAATCATTACCGTTTGCTGGCATTGTAATGCTGTTCTGAGCCTTAAATGATGGCTCTGCTGGCTGGATATCCTTATAGCCAAAAGTATGGCTTAGGTAGCTTTCGGTTCTGTCAAATGATGACTTATCTATCTTTCTTAGAGAATAGTTATCACTGAACTTATCGTAGTTATAAGTAAAGTCATAAATAAAAACACCAACATTATTAATGTCATAAGTTGTTATCTTTGACAAAATTTTATCAGGCTTGAATGAGTAACCGCCTAGCCCAATTCTTTTGTGCTGCTTGTTTGTTGCAGTCATGGGGGAATAACCAATTACTACTTTACGATAATTCTTTTTGTCATCACTAAAGAAGTAATCTATTTCAGTAGGATATAGAATATTCGTCGTATCACTAGGCGCGTAACTGAATTTAATTAAATTTCCATACCTATCTGTGTTGGTGCTTACTCCCCACATAAGTATATCCTTATTTTTAAGTTGAACAGTCGAATTAGCTGTGCCTCCATAAGTATCAACCGTTCCGTCTGCATTCTTAACTTCAAACGAACAAGGACCATCTCCACATTTTCCAGAAGCAGTAATGGCATGTTTTCCCAAAAGTTCGCTTTGGTACTCTGATTTATCAGCGCCATATGCTCCCTTGATGACTGATAATCTTGAGCCACCCAAGCAAAATCTGTTTACTGAATAATTATCAGCTCCCATGTTTAGCATGATATTTGACCACTTATCATCCTGTCTTTTATTCAAAGAACAAATGCGTATAGCTGGCGAGCCATTCAGTGACCAACCATTGCCAATATAGCTACCGCCCGATTGTGAGTTGTAAGAGACTGACAAGGTAGGGCTAAACTTAGACTTTACTATGTCAATAGGGATGTGGTATTTGGAAGCACCTTTCCCATCTACGGAAAACTTACCTTTAATTGGCATATATGGCGTGAATCCATTCGCATTAACCTGGTTAATTAATAATGCCATCATTAATGCTAGCTTTTTATGTTTCATTACTTAACCTATTTGATAGTTATTGTTCCCGGCTTACCAGGCTGTCCTGATGAACCATCCGACCCTGTTGTTTTTCCAGGTGAGCCTGACATACCTGAATTTGTGGCGGTTGTGCTTGGCATGCCTGCACCACCTTCCCCGCCTATCCCATACCAATTTCCTCTACCTTCTTTTCCTGAAATGGATGGGTATGACTTACATAGAAAAGAAGATGAAAAAGTTGGTGGTAATAATAAGGTTAGTGTGTTAGAGTCACCTCCATTACCTCCATTACCTCCACCTCCGCCTTCACCTCCACCTCCGCCTACTCCGCCTGCACCTCCATTGCTGTTAAATGCTCCACAACGGTTATATTTACCTCCATGACCACCATATCCACCATCACCGCCCCTGCCGCCTTTCCCACCATCACCGCCCATACCGCCTCGCGTGATGACTGTCATTCCATTCTGAAACTCTCCAGATATGGCAGATATTTTAATTGATAATGTAGGTGATGGATTTCCTGCCGTTCCGTTACCACCTTTTTGTCCATTCGACCCATCAGAACCTTTTCCGCCATCACCACCTGGGGTACCTGCCTCACCACCACCTGACGAGCAAGTGGCGTCAGAGCCATCACCACCTTTTTCTCCATCCTTACCTTTTTTACCATCTGTTCCTTTAGTTCCATCTGTTCCAATGACTCTGATAAATGGGATGGCAGGATTAGCGATTAGAACAATGCTATCAATTTCAAGAATTCCGGGTGCTGATACTTCAATATACCCTCCATCTTGAACTGTTATCTTTCCGTAGTGGTAGTTTATTAAATCACCCTTAATAAGCAGAGGACATGCTGCGCTAATTACTTTATCCATTATTGTGCCTTTACAATTTTTATTTTTCCAATAGTACCAGGATCACCATCGGTCCCATTAGTCCCGACATTAGTTCCTGGCATTCCGGGGATTGAGCTTACTGTCACTGTATCAGTATCAGATCTTCTACCATCGGCACCACCAGCACCCCCTTTACCTGCACCGCCTCCGGCACCACCCTTACCACCGATAGATGGCTTGGCATCAGATATAATATTACCAGTATAATCTGCTGGTATATTTACCGTAACTGTTCCGCCATTACCGCCATTACCGCCCTTGCCTCCATTAGCACCATTACCGCCATTACCGCCATTACCGCCAAGACCAGGTTTACAATGCTGCGAACAGCACGTATGCCTGTCACCACCTGCGCCACCAACTCCCCCTGTCCCTCCTTCACCACCTTTTGAGCCATCTGAACCTTTACCTCCCTGACTCTGAATTGAAAATCCAATTAGGTTGGCATCTGTTATTTTAGTAAGAGTGATGGCTATATCGGGTGCATTGCCGCCATTATATCCAGAACGCCCAATGAATCCACAGCCAGCATTTCCAGCCGTCGCGCCATTAGAACCCTCACCGCCAGAAATGGCAGCAGAAAGGCACTGCCCTACAAGACCTGGGTAACCCTCCCACCCATCACCCCCTTGTCCGCCATCAGGGTAAGGCATATAGTCAACCCCTACAAATGATATAGTAGGGTTCGAAACCGACTTAATTACCAGTTCGTCAATGATAATCTTGCCATCTGCTTCTATCTCAATATATCCTTCATCATCAATGATAACTTGTGAAAATCTTGAGTTGGTTATTAACCCATCTATCTTCAACGGGCTATCTTTTGTCGCTGTTACTTTGGGGTATGTCATTAATCAGTACTCCTTTCTTGGTTCTGTTGCAAAAAAACAAAATATACTGCGCTCGGTCACGGATGCGGAATTAAAGCCCATCATCGGTTTTATTATTTTTTTGATAAATCGATGATGTTATTCAAATATTTAACCTGTAATATGTCGATCATAGTGGC
>NZ_BDMN01000210.1 GCF_002189065.1 Bathymodiolus platifrons methanotrophic gill symbiont | reverse complement strand
GATCCTCTTTGTAATCTTTAACGGCTTTGGAGGGCTCCATTGCTATTTCTGCATTGTCTAAGAATATTTTTTTCCAGTTTTGTAGGTTCTTAGGTGTGATGTTATTTGCACTGGCAATTTCTTGCAGTGTTTTTTCATTCTTTAAAACTTCTAATACCAACTTGCTTTTAAATTCAGCACTGTAGACCGTTCTTTTTCTGCTCATTTTAATACTCCAATTTTTTACAAATAGTAACTAATTTGGAATAAGATTGCTTTGATTTCTTGTCTGGATTTGCTGGGGGATTATACATCGAGTTACAGTTGATTTTCACACAAATATTTATTTTTTTGCGACAGAACCCTTTTGTTCTATAAAAACACTGGATGTGTCATTTATAACCACAGTCAAATATTACACATGAAAAAGTGTCATTTATAAGTAAATTATGGTGCTACTGGACATATTAATGTTAATGTTTATAATGTAAACATTACATATTGATATGAATTAAGGTGATATGATGATTTTCAACTACATTAGAGTTTCAACTGTTTTCCAAAATACTGATAGACAATTAATTAATGTAGCTTGTGATAGAACATACGAAGAAAAGGTATCTGGAAAAGATATTAATAGACCACAACTCAAAGCAATGCTACAGAATATACGCTCTGGTGATAAAATTAATGTTCATGAGTTATCCAGACTTGCCAGAAACACACAAGATTTACTTAAAATTGTTGACCAAATAGTTTCAACAGGCGGCACTATACATTTTCATAAAGAAAACCTGATTTTTAACGGTGACAAAAAAGATGACCCATTCCAAAAATTGATGTTAACAATGTTAGGCGCTATTTCAACATTTGAACGTGATTTGATACTTGAACGTCAGCGCGAGGGAATAGCTATTGCGAAATCCAAAGGTAAATATAAAGGGCGACCATCAAACTTTACTGATGAGATGATTGAAAAGATTAAATATGAATTTTCCAATACTAAAAATAAGTCTGAACTGGCGAGAAACTACGGTATTAGCCGTGGGTATTTGTATGAGCTTGTGAAATAACCTTTAAGGCACCTCCTTACACACATCTTTTTAAACGCTAAGAATCAATGACTTACATAAAGGTGGTAAAGTTTAAGAAATCAGTAAAACCAAGGGTTCCAGAGAATTGTATAAAAACAATGCAATCATGTAACTTATTGATTTATATTGAATCCAATACTTGTGTGTAAGGAGATGCCTTTAAGGTTTCATATTTTGAAAGAGTTAATAAAAGAAAAGAATTGGGTTGATGCAACAGATATAAATACTGAGGAAAAGGTTCTAAAACAGGTTCTGTCGCAAAAAATAAATATTTGTGTAAAAATCAACTGTAACCTGTTTTTATGCAACCAATGGATAAAACATCATCCAGGAGAAAAACTTTCTCATCCATTATTAAAATTACGATAATACAGTGGGAAAGCCAACAGGCGCGCCATGCTACCTCACGAAATTCCGGGACTCCTGTCGCCGTCGCTGAAAATCAGGGAAACGTAGCCTAAGCGAAGTGATGATTTTTAGTCCGCGATAACCGTAGGGCCGTTGTTTTGTCGGAGTCTGAGCGTTAGCGAAGGTGGAGACAAAATAAAAGGCCATCCGACACGGCGTCAAGTCATTTGGAGCCTATGTTCCGACCCCTTGTTGGGTCGGGACGAGGTGACGAGGACGAATCGGGGCCGCCGGAAGCATAAGTGGTCGCGTTAAGTTTTTGCTGCTTGCTTGGGCTGGGATGCCCAAAACAAGCTTTCGCAAAAATAGCGACTCCCCGCAATTTCATCCCGATAAGCCGTCAAGTCAGTGAGGTAAGTTTTAACTTATCGGTTTTAACTTATCGGTTTTAACGTAGCGGCTTTTGTGCGGAGTTGAAGCTGGACGCAGGACGTACTGGGGCATTCAATTAATTCGCCCGAGCGGAATGAACCTTTGGATATGGATGTCCAAAGGCGATATATAGCGAGGATGGCGCACCAGAATTCGTTCACCTACGCAGCGAATAGGAGATGCTCCAGCCGCCCAGCGTCCGCTACAGACTGAGCACAAAGCAGCTCAGTCATGGCTACCTCAAATGGCTCTACGGCTATTCGGGGTAAAATTTCAGCCTCCCTCGCGCGCTATCGCGCACTTCGGATTGGCAAATTTCCCTGCGCCTTCTGGAGACTATCAGCCCGTCCGGGGCTGACAGCGGTAGCATGCGCCATTCAGGAAAATAATAAATTAAAAAAATAGTACCATTTTTAGTTGAACACGCGGATCTTATTTGGCTGAAATTAAATCTTATGCTCGTAAGTAATAAAGTGATTTTATTTTTTGCGACAGAACCTTGTTAAAATAATAGGAAATATCAATGACTACCCTACCAAAAACACTACTTTTAATAATGTTCATAGCTAGTCTTCCACTACAAGCTGAATCCCTAAATGGACATAGGGTTAAGGTAAAATATAATCGCGAGGATGTGTCTGTCTTAACCAAGACTATCACAGCAAGTGACGATGTAAACCCTGATATATCTGATTTCAGAGTATTCGATTTTCTTGATATGAGATACTCAATAGATTTTAAGGAAAATATCGTATCGATAATATACACAGGTATTCATGATTACTATCACCTACAGGTTGGCAAAGATGATAGGTTTATATTCAGAGACGTTGACGATACTTTGAACGATATTACTTGGGTCGAATTAATATGGAATAACTCTATGCTAGCAGGCATTCGTCGATCTGATATTACAGTCCTCAATAAGAATGATTTTATGATTGAAGTGGGAACGGCTGTATGTAGTGCCACACACGACTCTTTTCAAGATTGGTTTTTTCATGCGGACACGGAATGCCATGATGACGATAGCTCTACTGGTTATTTGAATCAAATTAAGGTAAGAGTACACTTCTCTAATGAGAACACTACCAATGCTGAAGCGAGAGCTGCAGCAGAAAGAGCTGAAGAAAGAAAAAGAGCCGATGAAGAAAGAGCTGCAAGGGTAGCTGAGTTAAGAAAAATATCTGATCCTGATTTCTCTATGGATGGACATACTATAGAAACCCGCTGGAAAGAATCAGCCATAAGTACATCCAGTCATAGAGTAGTTGTTACAGCCAGTGATCATGTGAATCCTGATATTGATGATTTCTCTACATTGCCTAATTCAGAAAAACCTGATTCTTATTTTTGGGATATAGATTTTCATGAACAGAATATTGTAATGTCATTTAGTGGTGTTGATGATTATCATATCAATGATTCTTCAGGATTTAATTTTTACGGAAACATTGGCACTATGCCTGAGATTCTAGGAGTAGAAGTTATTGACACGGGATTCTTGCCAGATGGCTTTGATCCAAATTTAGTTACTGTTGATGAGTATAATAATGTCTATGTGGATCTCAAAGGGGCAAACATTGGTTATAACGATATTGTTAAAATAAGACTATTTTTTTCTAAAACACCAGAACTGCCAAATACTGATGAAGATAATAGCAACATTAATGGATTTAATAATGTTGGTCTAATCACCCAGTCTTTTGATACGCATAAGATAAAAGTTAAATCTTGGGAGGTTAAAGCGGGTGATACTAAAGAATTTTTAAATGAGGCAACTGTTAAAGCTAGTGATGAAGTTAAATGGTTCTGTCGCATAAATCCCCCTTCCCAACGCTATCTGCTATCATAATTCTAAATTTCAATAAAAGGTGGATCACATGCTCAGCTTCAAAGGCACTCACTTTCCAAAAGATGTCATTCTTTATGCTGTTTTCTTTTATGTCAGGTATGGCGTTTCGTATCGCGACCTTGAAGAAATTATGGAAGAAAGAGGTGTTGAAGTGGATCATGCTACGCTCAATCGTTGGGTTATCCGTTATTCGCCCGACATTGCTGTAAAAGCTAAATCTCAGAAACGAGAAACAAATAAATCGTGGCGCATGGATGAAACGTATATCAAAGTGAAGGGTCAGTGGACCTATTTATAATAGATGTACGTGCCATAAGAAATTATCACTTGAATAAAATAATGTTTATAATACATTGATTATTTTACGGGTTAAGTGACACAAAACAACCGTTTTTTACTGGGTTATTAAAGTGTCACACAAACGAACGTTTAGGTGACACTATGTTGATGGGTTATATGCGTGTATCAAAAGGCGATGGATCACAAGTTTTAGATTTACAACGGGATGCATTATTGGAGGCAGATGTTTTATCTGAACATCTTTATGAAGATTTTGCTTCAGGTACTAATGATGAACGACAAGGACTCAAAACTTGCCTAAAAGCACTACGCCAGGGAGATACTCTCGTTAGATCGTTTAGGTCGTAATTTACGGCATGAAGGCACAGCTCGTGTGCGATGCGTTAAGCATGGCTATCTAAAGCCAGGGCTCATCCATCACTCTGATCGAGGCACACAGTATGCGAGCAAAAAAGTTAAGAAACTACTCAAGCAACATAAAATTAAAGGGAGTATGAGTCGTAAAGGTAATTGTTGGGACAATGCGGTGGCAGAAAGCTTTTTTGGCAGTTTAAAACAAGAACGTGTTCAGTGGCGACATTACCAAACAAGGCAAGAAGCACAACAAGATTAAGCAATACCATATATCCCCCCTTAAATTGTGACTCCAATAAGGACTCTTCAACACGGATGAAATACATAAGTTAATTTATTAATACAACTTTAAACCTATAAAATTAAGATAACTAAAATGAAGACTAATAAAACACTATTCACTCCCTTGCTATTGTTGATGGCAATAACTTTTACTAATCCCGCTTTTTCAGAAACGGATGCGGGAACCTCCGGAGAAGGACAGGCTGAACAACCTGCTACTGGTGAAGGAGAGGGCGAACAACCCGCTACTGGTGAAGGAGAGGACGAACAACCCGCTACTGGGGAAGGAGAGGGCGACGAACCCGCTACTGAACCCACAAAACCAAATACCATATATGGGGACGGGCCTGGATACTATTGGTCTTATACATGCAGAGACTCTGATATTCGAGCCACATATATATATTTGGCCAACACATCCTCTATAGAACAGGCTAGGGATAGAGCTTCAAACAAGGAAAACACCGCAAAGTGTGACTTAGTGGTATTCGTTAAGGACACCGAAGTACACAAAAATGGATGGGATTCTAAAGACGAGGACTTGTTAAATCTACTTAAAAATCTATCCGAATTCACGCATTGGATAGACGCCCCGATTTATTTCGAAGCCATAAAGACTGCCAGTACGAACGTAGTTCATACTCTGGAGCATACAATTGATAACTTGAAGGATGATGAGTATAACCTCATGGCAGTGAGACTTCATTACTTCGGATACGAGGATGGCTGGCGCGCTGGTGTACATGACGACTGGACTTGGACTCGGGGATACCGAGGAGCTTGGTATAAACGTGGGGCAAGCCGCGCGGGGATTGATTATCAATGGAGTCGCATTCCTTAATAAGTAGTCTAAATTAAGTAGGAGTTCCCCGGACAGGTCGCGAGAGCTGTCCGGGGAACTCCATAATCCTAAAGGATATAAAAATGAAAACTAAACTAATGGTAGCAGCCTCGTTGATGACCTTATTCAACACCGCGGGGCAAGCGGGACAGGAAATCGGGGTGGGGGTACAAAATCCAACACACCAAGTAGGAAGAGGAGGGTTCGGAGTACCTAGAGACCCCCGACCAATCCCAGGGGACACTGACCTATTTGAGAGAGAACTTGAACGTAGGGCGGAGGCAGCTCGTAAGGTAGAAGAAGAGCGTAGAGCTCACGAAGCTAGGGCGGCGGAAGAGGCAGCTCGTAAGGCGGATGAAAGTGGATCCGAGGATTATAATGTAACAGTGGGAGACTGGGAGAACTTTAACCCCCTTACAGCAGGTGGGGATGTTGTAGTACTGGATATAACGGAGGAACGAAAAGAAGAAGAACGTCAAGCTCAAGAAGCTAGGGCAGAAGCAGAAAGAGCCCGCTTAGCAGAAATTGCTAGAATAGAAGCAGAGAAGAGAGAGGCTCGCGCTAACGACATATATCCAGAAATTTATGTGACAAATGCCGAGATGTTCTCTTTGTACGACGACGATCATAGAACTTATTCTTTTTACCCCGAAATCTCTGGTTGGCATATCTTCGAGACATACGGTAATACAGACTCTGTGATGGAGATATATCATAACGGAGAGTCAATTGTCAATGAAGGAGAAAGCGACGGGGATAGAGGGATAGATGATAACGAGCTGCAACATAAGTATCTTGAAGCAGGTGAGAGATATGTTGTACAGGTATATCTGGAGTATTGGACGGTTCGCGGTACTGTAATATTGAACGTCCGTGCTGAGGATACCCCTGAAGAATTATATAATCCTTTAAAACTAGGATACGCTAAGAAGTTTTGGCTAGCTCCCAACAGATCCCACTTCACAACTAAATTTACCCCAAAAGAAACCGGCTGGTATAACATAGAATCTTTCAGTGATGATGAAGATACCGTTATGGAAATTTATAATCCGGCTGGCCATTCTATAGTAGCAGTAGGAGAGAGTGATGGTGACAGAGGAGTAGGTGATGAAGAATTGCAAGTAAAGAAATTGGAAGCAGGTAAAACCTACACTATCCAGGTGTATTTGCAAGACTTAGATGATGAGGGTTTCGCTTGGGTGCATGTTTGGCGTATCTCTTAGAGAACCTATCAAAGTTGTAGTTCAGGAGAAAAGGTTGTCCTTCGGGGCAACTGACCACTGGAAATAAACCTCAAAAGGATATAGAAATGAAAACTAAATTAATGGCTTCGGCCGCGTTGATGATATTATTCAATGCTCCCACTTACGCGATAACACCTAACGTAATGGTTCCCACCAGTGGGGCTTTCTCTGAATCCTCAGGGGATGATGTGGTGTTGGATATAACGGAGGAACGAAAAGAAGAAGAGCGTCAAGCTCAAGAAGCTAGGGCAGAAGCAGAAAGAGCCCGCTTAGCAGAACTTGCTAGAATAGAAAAAGAGAAGAAAGAGGCTCGTGCTAACGACATATATACAGAAATGAATGTGACAATGTCCTATTCATTCGAACTGTCCGGCGACGAACACATGACCTATTCATTTTACCCCGAAATCTCTGGTTGGCATATATTCCAGACCTATGGACCTACGGACATGGTGATGGAGATTTATCATAACGGAGAGTCTATTGTAAATGCGGGTCAGAGTGACGGAGACGGCGGTATAGGGGATAACGAACTTCAACATAAGTACCTTGAAGCAGGTGAGAGATATGTTGTACAAGTCTATCTGGAGTATTGGACAGTCTTTGGATCTACAATCTTAAATGTAAGGGCTGAGGATCCTCCTGAAAAACTCTATGATCCTTTAAAAGTTGGATATGCGAAGAAGTTTTGGCTAGCACCATCCAGATCCCACTTCACAACTAAATTTACACCAGAGGAGTCTGGCTGGTTTCTCATAGAGACTTTCAGTGATGACAAAGATACCGTTATGGAAATTTACCATCCTAAGGGCTATTCTATGGTTGCCTCAGGAGAGAGTGACGGGGATAGAGGAGTAGGTAATGAAGAGTTACACTTACAGTACTTTTACTCGGGTAAAACTTACACAATTCAGGTATACATGCAAGACTTAGATGATGAGGGCTTTGCTTGGGTGCATCTTTGGAGAAGCCACTGGAACCCACTAACGTTGTAATTCAGGAGAAAAGGTTGTCCTTCGGGGCAACTGACCACTGAAAATAAACCTCAAAAGGATATAAAAATGAAAACTAGACTAATGACAGCAGCCGCGTTGATGATCTTATTCAATGCTCCTACTAACGCGATAACACCTAACGTAACGGTTCCCGCCCCTGGGGCCTTCTCTGCACCCCCAGGGGATGATGTGGTGCTGGATGTAACGGAGGAACGAAAGGAAGAAGAACGTCAAGCTCAAGAAGCTAGGGCAGCAGCCGAAAGAGCCCGCTTAGCAGAAATTGCCAGAATAGAAAGAGATCGCTTAGCAGAGATTGCAAGAATAGAAAAAAAGAAGAGAGAGGCTCGCGCTAACGACATATACCCTGAAATCTATGTGACAGAAGCCGAGTTGTTCTCTCTGTACGACGATGAGCACAGAACTTATTCTTTTTACCCCAAAACCTCTGGTTGGCATCTCTTCCAGACTTATGGGTTCACGGATACCGTTATGGAGATATATCATAACGGAGAGTCTATTGTAAATGAGGGTAAAAGTGATGGTAACGACGGGATAGATAATAACGAGCTTCAACATAAGTATCTTGAAGCAGGTGAGAGATATGTTGTACAGGTATATCTGGAGTATTGGACGGTTCACGGTAGTATGCTATTAAATGTCCGGGCTGAGGATCCTCTGGAAAATCTATATGACCCTTTAAAATTGGGATACGCTAAGAAGTTTTGGCTAGCTCCAACCAGAACTCACTTCACAACTAAATTTACCCCAGGGGTCACGGATTGGTATAACATAGAATCTTTCAGTGATGATGAAGATACCGTTATGGAAATTTACCATCCTAATGGCTATTCCATGGTGGCAGCAGGAGAGAGTGATGGTGACAGAGGAGTAGGTGATGAGGAATTGCAAGTAAAGAAATTTGAAGCAGGTAAAACCTACACTATTCAGGTGTATTTGCAAGATTTGGATGACGAGGGTTTCGCTTGGGTGCATGTTTGGCGTAGCCGTAGAGAACCTATCAATATGTCATGATTAAGCAATACATTAAAAAAGGGGATAACATGAAAAAAATAACGTTACTACTGGTCTTATTAAGTTTTCAATGCGTAAATGCGGCGGGGTTTGAACCCGTTAGACCTACTCAACGGGCAGATAAGTATAGGGTTGGAGATAAGGGTCCCTCTGGGGGTCTGGTGTTGTCTATACTTGGTAATAGTGGGGTCGAAGCCGCACCTTTTGACCTCGATGATTACTACCCCGAGCATCCAGAGTTTGAACTTACATGGGTTGAAGCTAAAGAATACCTAAGGAATCACTGGGATCATAATCAACACCTAGATTGGAGGTTGCCGTCTATTGCTGAACTTATGAGAATAAAAGATCTTCAAGATTCTGGTTTAGAAACTAACATGAAAGAATCTTTGTATTGGAGTGATACAACTTTTTATAATGAAGATGACGAAAAGTCAGCTTATATTTATTCTTTTTACCCAGATGAATATCCGCAAGTAGACTCCTGGGTAAAATCTAGACCCCTATTCGAATATAGACCCGTATTCGCTGGCTATAAGCTGAGTACCCGCCCAGTTCGTCGATTCACATGGGTGAATCATATATGTGATCATCTTGATAACTTGAGTAACGAAGATAAGAAAGACTTTGTTGATATTTTATCAATTGAGGAGAGGAATGAAATTCAGAACTCTGAGTGCTCAATAGAATACAATGTCGGTGATGTTGGACCCGCAGGTGGATGGGTGTTTTCTGTAAATGAAGAGGGTTCTCATGGCCTAGAAGCCGCGCCAGAGGACATCCGAGGGCAATGGTTCTGTCATTACAAAAGCCTCGAAGGTAATGCGTTAAGGCGAGGACTAGGCGAGGGTAAAGAAAACACCTTAGACATGATAGAATATGGATGTCTTGGTGTGGCATCCACTGTTGATAAATATGCGGTAAATGGTTACGATGACTGGTACTTGCCAAGTCATGGGGAGCTTGACCTGATGTACAGCAATATTAATGAAATAGGAAACTTTCAAAAGACTGGAGGAAGACTGGATACAATGTATTGGACTTCAACAACTAATGAGATATATCAAAACTCCCTAAGATTCAGTTATATACGCGATTTCAGGAATGGATGGTCAAACTTAGCTGAGAAAACATTTAATTTCCGAGCAAGACCAACTCGAGAATTTTAGAGGCTCTGCTTAATTCATCTAAAAGGTTGCAATCTTTAGACCAAACCATATAATTTTAGCAGTAGAAGATTCCCACACAGTGCTCTTCTACTGCTAAAAGGCAGGATCTAAAGATTAAAAACATAATTAAAATGAAATTGAGAATAATAAAATGAAAGATACAAGAAGTAGAATCAAGATTTATCTTATGCTATTTGCATTTCTAAATAGCATGAATGTGACTGCGGGAGGATTTGGATCCGCGGATGGAGATACCGGATTTGGGAAATGGGATACCCAGGAGGTGGAGGAGGAGGAAGAAGAGCGTCCTAAAGACGTATATCCCGAGATGTCTTTGCAGATGGCTAAGTCGTTTACTCTGTATGACGATGTTGACGATGGGCAAACCCTTGTTACATATTCTTTTTACCCCGAGGTGACGGGGTGGCATGTATTCCAGACATACGGTAATACAGACACCGTTATGGAGATTTATCATAACGGACACTCCATTGTTCCGGAAGGAGAAAGCGATGGGGATAGAGGGGATGGTAATAACGAGCTTCATCATCAGTGGCTTGAAGCGAAAGAACGAATTACAGTACAGGTATATCTCCACCACCACATGAGTCGAGCTTCTGTCATCCTAAACGTCCGTACTGAGGATCCCCTTGAAGAATTATACAAACCTTCAAAATTGGGATACGCTAAGAAGTTTTGGCTAGATCCCGGCAGATCTTACTTCACAACTAGATTTACACCAAAAGAATCCGGATGGTATAACATAGAGACTTTCAGTGATGATGAAGATACCGTTATGGAAATTTATAATCCCCAAGGCCATTCTATGGTAGCGGCGGGAGAGAGTGATGGAGATAGAGGCGTGGACAATGAAGAATTGCAAAGAAAGTACTTTGATGCAGGTAAAACGTATACAATTCAGGTCTACATGGAGGATTCAGACGATGAAGGGTTTGCTTGGGTGCATGTTTGGAGAAGTTCGTGGAACCCTCTATAAAGGATTAGTTTAGGACGTTCTTTATAGATAAATAAAGGTCTTTAAATACAGCTAAGGAATAAGCACGAAACAACTTCCCGATATTAATTATTCTTGAGGAATTGCACGGTAATTCTATTTTGGTAAATGTGTATCAAATACAATCGGCATTATTTCTGGTTCTGTCGCATAAATCCCCCTTCCCAACGTTATCTGCTATCATAATTCTAAATTTCAATAAAAGGTGGATCATATGCTCAGCTTCAAAGGCACTCACTTTCCAAAAGATGTCATTCTTTATGCTGTTTTCTTTTA
>NZ_BDMN01000209.1 GCF_002189065.1 Bathymodiolus platifrons methanotrophic gill symbiont | reverse complement strand
GACCTAGTATTTTACCGATTTCTGGCCATCTTTAGTTTTTTCTCTCCCTTATTTTGGCGAAGGTATTGTTTGAAAGTGAGTGCCTTTGAAGCTGAGCATGTGATCCACCTTTTATTGAAATTGAGAATTATGATAGCAGATAACGTCGGAAAGGGGGATTTATGCGACAGAACCATTTTGTATATACATTCGCATGGCTCGCAAATTCTGCCAGCTTCAAGACTTCAAAAACGCCAAGAAATAACCCGCAAGCCTCACACTGGTTTTAATGGTTCTTGTGAGCTTCGTAATAAGAACGCAAAACCGCGTTAATATGGCTTTGATAGCCCTTTCCTTGAGATTTTAGCCAATCCAATACATCTGCATCTAGGCGAATAGATACCGCTTTTTTACGGGCGTTATTTTCATTTCCACGGTGCGTAAAAATTCCGCGTCAAATTCAGCTATTTCTGAATAATCTATTTCTTTATCTGCCATTGCATCAAGTCGTTTTAAGTCGCTCTTTATAGGTTTTTTGTTCACGGTTATTCGCCTTCCTCATTGAGATAATTCTAGTTTTATTCCCGCGTGGAGTATGGGCTATGACTACGGTTCTATTTTCTAACAATCCAAAAGTTATAAAGCGCGGTTCGCCATAATCTCGCCTTGTATCTTCAAAAGTAACGCATTGCCCTAAAAAAACTTTTTCTGCATCTGAAAAATCTAGCCCTCTTTCCGATAGGTTCTTATTGTTTTTTTCTTCGTTCCATTCATACATGGCTAGTCCCTTAGGTGTATATACAACTGTACATACATACGAATTCTAAATCAAGCCTTAAATACTTTTAATTTTAATCTTGATTTATTGTTACAAAAACCGTTTTATTCCCACATTTTTAAAGCGGTTTCGCGTTCTTCCTGTCCGATTGCGTCCATATAAATCATGGTATTTTCTATGCTGGTATGCCCTAGCCATTTTTGAATTAATCGCGGGTTTCTGGTTTTAATTGAAGCATTCACCCCGAAGCCATGACGCAAGCCTTTAGCCGTTGCCTGTGCACCTTTAATATCTGCCTGTAACATAAATGCCCTTAATCAATTTATAAGCTTGTGTTCGCTTCCACGGGAACAAATACGGGGCTTTTTTTGCACTCTCTGCGCCTTTCTAATCCCGTGGACTAATTCCAAAGCATTTAACACTGAATCAGGAACGGGAACGGCTCTAAATCGCACATTGTCCCGCTGTTTTAGCGTTTTAAAAATAATGGTCTTTTCGCTTAAATCTATATTTTCCGCTGTCAGTGCCAAAGCTTCCGAAGGTCTGCACCCTGTATAAACCAGCACAAGGCAAAATGTCCGAAGCTCTGCGCGTTCCTGAATATTGGCAATTTCTAAAAATCGCGTGGTTTCGTCTTGGGTTAAATATTTGCGTTTTCCGCTACTTGTAAACAATTCATTCATAATTCTGTTCACTATTTTTTAAATTTAGTTTGTTCATTTTTTCCCCTGAAGGAATGCACCGCGCTTTTTGTTTTGTGCTTTTGCTGATAAGGTGAACAGATTAAAAGTATAGTGTTTACTCAAGAGATAAATTGTAACGTACGAAACAAATACAAAGCTTTTAAAATTCATTTCATTTTGTTTAGTTTCAGATAAAACGAAACTTTCATATTCTGCTAATTAACTGGCTTTTGATCTTTTACCCCCCGCAAAGCAAATTAAATATAGCCCCAATCGCTTGAGGCCGTCCGCTCGTGCGTTCTATCGGCTTACCTGATAAATCTACATTGAAAAAATTAAAGGCTGTCAGAGGGGTTTAAAATGGATTGCAGGGCTTGTTCTTGATAGCGGTTTGAAAAATAGGCCAGTGCTTCGGATAGGCTCAAGGGGGAAAGCTTCAAGGCTTCCAACTCTCGCATGATGGGCTTTAGTTGGTCAATGATGAAAGCGCGGTGCTGGGTTGCCTGTGCTGGTGGCAGTTGTTTAATTACCCGCTTTGAGTCTATCCAATCCATTAAATCCAGTTGTTGCATTTTTCTAGGCTTTCTTTTTTGGATATTTTTAGAACGATGATAGAGGGGGAAAATTAAGGAAGGTTGAAGTTATCCACAAAGGGAAAATACAAGAATAAGTATTTAAAGAATAATATAAGAAAAGAATAGGGATTTTTGACAAGACAAAAAACCTTTATTTATTAAGGTATTAAGTTGTTTTTTTCTGTTTTAACTGGGAGGTTATGCCCCTACCTTTGGCTTAACTGGGAGGTTATGCCCCTACTTTTTTGGCTAACTGGGAGGTTATGCCCCTACTTGCGGGAGGTTATGCCCCTACTTTTTTGGCTAACTGGGAGGTTATGCCCCTACTTGCTAGACATAAAAACACGTATTTTTTGTCATAATAGTGGCTATTTTGTTAACTGGGAGGTTATGCCCCTACTTACTGGGAGGTTATGCCCCTAC
>NZ_BDMN01000208.1 GCF_002189065.1 Bathymodiolus platifrons methanotrophic gill symbiont | reverse complement strand
ACGCCGCGCAATTTTACTTTGTGATCTAATCAACTTAATAGTTTTAACCACTTCTTTAGCGTCATAATGCGAACCCTGACACGGTAAAACAACCAAATCAGCGCAATGTATGGCATGGGTAACGCTTATATTAGCCGTCCCCTCAAGATCAACAACCACAAAGCCGCTTTGCTCTTGTGCTTGTTCTATATCATCTAACAAAGTATCTTCATCAGAGCTTTTTAAAACAATATTAGCGGGGCATCCATCTTTTAAAGCCCATTCCGCGCTATGCTGATTCGGGTCTGCGTCTATTAATGTCACTTTAATATTTTTACTTGCCCCAAGTCTGGCAAGCTCCCCAGTTAAAACAACGGCGGCGGTTGTCTTCCCTGCCCCTCCTTTCGAGGATGCAAAAACAATTGTAGTCATTTTTTAAACTCCTAAATAATAAAAGATATATAGATAGCTATTAAGCTATCTTATTAAGAGAGTAGCAGGATAGCTATCTAAAGTAAACGGATAGCTTAATTGTTAGTAGTATATTTATATAGCTATCTGTATATCTTTTATTGTTTTAAGTAGTAGTTTGTAGTAATAGTAATATTACTACTACTCCCTACTACATAAATCAGGTGAAACTATGGAACGCAAACCCAAGGTAATACAAGCCGTGGTAAATGCCGCATGTGAGCAATTACAGGCCGAGAGTAAAAACGTGACTGTAAACGCCGTTGTGGGCATCTGTGGCGGGTCTTTCTCTACCGTGGGTGATATGGTCAAGCTTTGGAGGGAAGAGCAGGCCGCGCACTCTGCGCCTTTGCTGCAAATGCCCGATAGTGTCACCGCGACCATGCACAAGGCCGCCTTTGATATATGGGCGGCTGCGTCTACTCTGGCGGGGGAATCTGTCGAACGTATCCAGCATGAAGCAGGGGAGGCCATAACCAAGGCAAAGGCCGAACTTGCCGAATATGCGGGGGAAGTCTCAAGGCTGGAAAGAGAGCTAGAACAAGCCCATATAAAAACCTTAGAAGTAAAACATAGTCTTGATGCAGCGCAAGAAAAAGCCGTGAAGATCACCCGCGAAAACGCGGGATATGTTGCACAGCTCACCGAAAAAGATCACCAATTAATCAGCCTTAAAGCCGATTATGCCAAGCTACAAAGCGAACTTGTAGAAATTGCCAAAGCTGCAACCAAACCAGCCAGAAAACCAAGGGCAAAAGCAACGCCCAAAAAGGCGGCAGAATAGGGCAGGGGTCACGCTAGAGCGCAAAAGTAAAGCTTTAAAACAGTATTTAATGCTTATTGTTATTTATAAAACAATGGCTTAAATACAATATAATTAGTTTTAATAGCGTATATTCTCCCCTAACAAAACACAAAGAATATTACTTTCTAATTAGCTTCTTTTGCTTTTGATCGTAAAAAAAGGTTATTAAAAATCAGTCTTTAAGAAGTTAAGACCATTAAAAAAAATGGCATCTTTTCGCCATTTTCCCGCTAGGGTAGGGGCAGGGAAGCCCCTATTTTAATTGTCTAAAAACAGGGATGTTTTATTCTTTTTACTCGATGTTCAAGTTTTTGATATTGAGAAGGTAAAATCAGGTATTCTGAGGTTGTTGTAATTTTATCGGTGTAAGCCCATGTTAATGAATGCCCCAGCCACCTTTATCCAAAGCTATATTGA
>NZ_BDMN01000207.1 GCF_002189065.1 Bathymodiolus platifrons methanotrophic gill symbiont | reverse complement strand
GAGATCTCATATAGAATGGCTTGAGAAACAGGTCGATGGGCTTAGGGAGGATATAAAACAAGCTAGAGAAGATTCCCTAGCTCGTGAAATTCGATTAATGGCATTACTTGAACATAAAATTGATACGATACAAAGCGAAACATCATCAGATAAACCAGTTATTAGAGGGGTGTTCTCAAAGTTATTTAAGTGATGTATTGTGTGTCACAATGAAGGGTATCATCTAGCATAGGACGTAGATACCCTGTATCTGCAATACAGAAATTATTTAATCATGTGAGTGACGCTATTACTTTGCGTTACCACATTACAATACCTGTATTAAACCTTTCCACCCACGCCTTTAAATTTCTCAATAAAGTCGGCAATCTTTTGAAACACATTATGGCTTTAGCAGGATAGTTATGCCTGAAGACCAGGAGGTCTGCGCTTTTGATAATTATTGCGACAGAACCATCTTTTTGTTGTGGCGACAACATTTCTAGGATGCATGAGTAGACCTCAAATGTCTTCAGGCGGAGCCTTTCGCCCAACTCCACGTTCTAAGGACGTGGTTTAATTTTTAATAAAGCTAACCACTTTAAAATAGTTAGCTCTACCATAAAAATATAACGCTGATTTTTTAGAATTTTCTGATTAATCTTACTGCGTACGTGCTATCTCGATGTTTATTTGCAGTTTTTCCATCACCAAAATATACGGCATAAGCGTGATTATTGCTGTTGTCAGTAATATCTAAGGAAGAAGTCCAATAGTGAACATCCGTGAAGTTTCCAGTACCATTTCCGTCTGCATGTAAGGAATGATAGACTAAGTTTAATTCAGCTTGAGAAGGAAGAAACCAATTTTCATTTCCATATACCTTGTGTGCTTTAGCAACATCAACGGCATTCATAAGGTCAGGACAATTCATATCATGAATAATGTCAGTATTAGAAAGGCCTGCGCCTATATAATCCTTAATATTATTACCTAAGTCTACGCCTGTGCACCCAAACTTAGTTATAGCAATATCCGTTGATGTAACTTCAAGGCCATGATAACCATCAGCATCCACTCGGAATACAATACCCCCTTTCGGGCCTGCTCCTCCGACCCTATAAGTACAATGATCCCATTGGATTTCTTGAGTTCCTGCACATCTTAATAAAGTCAAAGTGGCTTTGCTGTCAGTTTCTTCTGGCATTAGCATCTCTTCTAAATACAGAATTCTCTTTTGAAGATCACGATTTTTTTCTTCAACATCTACGAATCGTTTGTGGATATTTTCATGAATTCTAAATGTAAGTTCATCACCCCTCTTAGAACTAATATAAGTATTCCAATCAGATCTCTTTAATTCATCTCCGTCTGAAATTTTATTATTATCCGTTAATCCAGCTCCTAAAGCTTTAGCTTGCACTTGGTTAATATTTAAAAAAACTAAAGTTAGTGTTAGTGTGAATTTATTCATAATTTTTACTTAGATTTAAGTTACCTGAATTCGTATAATTCAGTGCATAACCTATGAAAGTAACGGATAGCAGTACACCTGTTGAATTGAGACAAGACATAGGTCATCTCCTAGTTCTGTCACCAAAAACAAAATCCCGCTATTACCTACGATCATAAGATTAAATTTCAGCAAAATAAGGCTCGCATGTTCAACTAAAAATGGTTCTATTTTTCAAGCCATTACTTTCCTAAATGCCGCATTATACTTGGCTTCAATACTAGATTATCATAATTTTAATGATGGACTGAGAATATTTTTCTCCTGCATGGTGTTTTACCATTTATCGCATAAAAACAGGTTATAGTTGATTTTTACACAACCATTTGTTTTTGGTTATGTCGCAAAAAAACAAATATAGGCGCGCCGGGGCTCCTGTCGCTGTAATGCGTTCACCTACGCAGCGAATAGGAGATGCTCCAACCGCGTCCTTCGGATTGGCAAATTTCCCTGCGCCTTCTGGAGACTATCAGCCCGTCCGGGGCTGACAGGGGAGGTAATAGGGTGATTTTATTTTTTGCGATATAACCTTAGCGAGGGCTGATAGTCCCCCCACTGTTTTATAAAAAAAATGGAAGTAAAAAATCTAAGATATCCTTTGTGTGGTCTTTATGTTTCTTCTCTACAGCAAAGTCAACCCCCGAATGCGAATGATCCGTTTCTTCAACACCGATATTTTTTATAACAACGACTTTACATCTTTCATTATCACCATTTTTGTTTTCTTTCTCATTATTTATATAGTCTTGAGATGATTTCAGAGATTCATGGATGTAGATGGTTGTATTATCGTCGAGGCTCTCGCAGTTATGCGCCCATACATATCCATCCCCAGCCCCGTAAGTAAGAGTCTTAGGGTCTGATGCTTGTATGCTAAATGATAATACGCCTAGAATGACGCCAGTAGTTAGTTTTTTCATGTTTCTATTATAACCTGAGTTCCAATACCTTCGCCAAAAATCATACAAAATTTTCATGAATCTTACCAAGTTCTGCGGCCTGAAAAACCGGATTATTTATTAAAAACGGTTCTTAGGAGTTAAGTATGGAAAGGAGCGCGGTGTCGTTAAGAACCACAAAGAAGCCGTTAAGTGGTTCAGCAAGGCAGCAAGACAAGGACATGCTAGTGCACAATACAACTTAGGATTGATGTATGCAAATGGGCAAGGTATCCCTCAAGACTACGTGATGGCACATAAATATTTTAATATTGCGGCGTCTAGTGGGGTAAAAAAAGCGAATAAAAATAGAGATAGTGTTGCCAAGTTAATGACTGCCTCACAAATAGAAAAGGCACAGAATCTAGCAAGTGAATGGATGAGAACACATTAGTAAATTTCTAATGTGCCGTATGGTGAAACAAATTAGTCATACAGAATCTTGTTCAGATAAGGAATAAGATTCTGTCGCAGAGGTTTTTGTGCTCAATGTTTGCTTTTCTCACGGCAGAAAGTTTAATCCTTTTGGCGAATGTTCATAACCAGTTTTTTGGGATTATATTATGTAACTACTCAGCGTGTTTTTTAACTTTAAAATCAAATGGATATATTTTAATTTAACCTGACTTTAGTCATTTTCACCTTTAAAAAGGGGTGAAAATTGGACTAAAATTCAGAGAGATACATTAATTATTATTTTAAATCAATCTGTTATGAGTTTAAATGATGTTTTGTTTATCGCCTGAATCCAAAGTGCCACGCAGTGCTTTTCCATCAATAGCAACCCATTTTTTAATTTCATCATGCTGTATCTTTACACCAAAACAGCGTTCAACTAGCTCATTCACTGATATCCAGTTCAGCCCATCAAGTAATCGTGGCAAATGAGCACGAGAGATAGGTTTAATTAATTTTGTCTTAGTCAGTTCACTTAACCAAACAATGCGATTACTGATAAAGCGGTGAATCTCGGAAAGTTTTTGACGACCAACCAACGTTGCCAATACAACTCCAGCAATGACTGAGGTTAGTGAGTGACGCTTACCCCTATTATCTCGGATATCGGGTAGCTCAGTGTTTAGCATGTCGACAAAGCTAGCGATTTCTTTGTCGTTAAAAGGATTTTTATTTTCCATAAACTAAATCTTTCTTCCATAATTTTGGCTTGGATTGTATCATGGTTTTTAGCATCTTTTTATGAGAAAGCCGTGGGGAAGGGGGTTACGCGACAGAACCATTTAATAGGCTTAGTTGCAAATTAGTTATTTTTAAAAAAATCATAACAAAGATTGCCAAAGTATGTCATAAATAGCACTATCTTATTTTAAAGCAGGTAATGAAATGGCTACGATGAATATTTCGGTTCCCGATCTAATGAAAAACTGGGTTCAATCTCAAGTGAGTACTGGAGTTTATGCAAACACCAGTGATTATGTTCGTGATTTAATTCGACAAGATCAAATCAAAAACGATAAGACATTGGCGTTACAGGCTGCCATTACTAAAGGATTAGATAGTGGAATAAGTGAGAAGTCATTTGATGAAATTATTGAGGTAGCGCGTAAGAGTCTTAAGTCTCATGCGTTATGAGTCAGTATTTCTTTTCTAAAGAAGCTGAGAAAGATCTTATTGATATTTATCGCTATGGTTTTCTAGCGCATGGTAAACATCAAGCAGAACAATACCTTCAGAGCTTAAAAGAAATGTGTCAGTTCTTAGCGACTAACCCCAAACTTTCTCATGAGAGAAGAGAATTTACACCACCTATTAGAATTAACGGTCATAAGCAGCATTTGATTATTTATTTAAGCAATGAAGATTCTATTACCGTTGTTCGTATTTTGCATAAAAAAATGGATGTACCAAACCACTTAGATCATTAGTCTGTATTAACCCAGACTTAAAATAACAAGTGTAATTATGTAATTACACTATTGTGATATTACACTTTAAAATATTGTAAACCTTTTTAAAAAAAACTGGTTAGAAACTATTTTTATACCTATACCTTATTGCGACAGAACCTTTTTCATTGCCGGAGGTAAGCGGTGGCAAAATGGAAACTAAATATTACCTCTAAAATCTGCCGTAGTCCGTACCCTGATCTTTAAAGCCATTCTTTAACAGGGGATTTATTAACAATTTCAGTGGTTCAGTTTTTTAACAGCGTTTATTAACGCTATTTGCGTAGAATCAGGGCAAAATGAAGATGATTATGGGTGCTGATGACGGTGTAAATTAAACACTTGTTTTTTT
>NZ_BDMN01000206.1 GCF_002189065.1 Bathymodiolus platifrons methanotrophic gill symbiont | reverse complement strand
AAATCATTGTTGATCCTTTGCGATGGTGGAGAGAGTAACAGCTCACGGCACTACATTTTTAAAGAAGATTTACAAAAGACTGCGAATGCACTTGGATTGGAAATTAGGATTGCCCACTATCCTCCTTATACCTCCAAGTATAATCCCATTGAACATCGTTTTTTTCCTCATGTGACTCGTGCTTGTGAAGGTGTTGTATTTGACTCGGTTGAAACAGTTAAAACATTGATTTCTAGAACATCAACGTCAAAAGGACTAACAACAATTGTTCACATACTCGACAAAATATACGAGACAGGACGAAAATATGCCGCTGACTTCAAAGAAATAATGCCGATTGTATTTGATACACATTTACCAAAATGGAATTACCGTGCAATTCCTCAAGAATAATTAATATCGGGAAGTTGTTTCGTGCTTATTCCTTAGCAAATTCTTGTTCGGAAATTATATCCCGGTTATTTTCCACCCTATCCAGATAAACTAGCCCATCAAGATGATCATATTCATGTTGAAAAACACGCGCTACAAACCCATCTAAAGTCTGTTCGACTAATTTCCCAAGTGTATCTGTATAACTTACTTTGATCTGTGTATACCTGGGCACTTTCGCTCGTATACCCGGGATACTTAAACAGCCTTCCCAATCTTTTTCCTGAGTTTCACTAAGTGGCTCAAAACTGGGGTTAATCATCAATGTAGGATCCATTTCAGGAGCTTGAGGGTACCGCTCCGATGGCCTGGACGCAAGAATCATCATACGCCATGATGCTGATATTTGTGGTGCGGCTATGCCTACCCCGTTAGTATCGGCCAGTGTGGTAAACATATCATCGGCAATTAACTGCATTTCATCAGCATGCATATTTTTAACTTCTTTTGCCTGAAGACGTAAAACCTCAGCACCTAATTGTGCTATTTCACGCACCTGACTCATGCCTCAAACTCCACCTCATAGCCTGTAAACTTACGAATATTAATCACCCCGGTATCCAGCAATAAATATTGCCCTTTAATACCTTGTAATACCCCCTCTACCTCAGCTACTTTATCGAAATTAAAGGATTTTACTTTAACAGGATATTGCTCAACCGGGAATTGGATATCGATGACTTTTTCCTCGGGTAAAAGCTCTATTGCCTGCTCGCCAAATTTTGCTGTTATTGCTGCCAGTTGCTCTTGGCATTCAGAGAGTAACTCATCACGTTTTGCTAATAAATCGACTGGCTCTTGCAGGTTTTTTAACATCCTCTGCCAACTGGTTTTATCACTCACATGCTCAGCAATAGCAATCTCAGCCAGTCCTGAAATATAACGTGATTGCACTTTCAAAATAGGCAAAGCCTGCACTGCTCCCTGATCTATCCAGCGAGTTGGAATCTGAGTATGCCGGGTAATACCAACCTTAATTCCCGATGAATTGGCCAGATAAACATAATGCGGCTGAAAACAAAATTCATCGCCCCACTCCGGCTCTCTACAAGTTCCGGCATCGTAATGACATAACTCAGGTTTCATAATACACATATCACACTGCGCTAAAGTCGTAAAACAGGGATAACAAAAGCCCTGATTAAAGCTTTTTTTAATAGAGCGCTGACAGTGCACACAAAAAATCTTGCCCGTGTAGTTAAGTTTAATCGTTTGACCAATCAAAGGATTTAATTCTATTAACTGTTCACCCAGCGATAAATGATACTTTACCGGCTGTTGTAATTCAGTTTTCATCTTACGCAATGTTCCCAGCACCCACTTCACCTTTTAAATCAGAATTAAACAAATATCAACGCTCAAAGTATAAAGAATATGCGTATAATTACATAGTTATTAATTTTTTACACTTACGAGAAACACTATGTCATTTATGAACGTCACCCCTGGCAAAGATGTGCCTAGCGATATCAATGTTATTATTGAAATTCCTGCTTACAGCGACCCTGTAAAATATGAAGTTGACAAAGATACCGGCGCACTGACTGTAGACCGTTTTATGGGCACAGCCATGCAATACCCTGCTAACTATGGCTATGTTCCACACACTTTATCTGATGATGGTGACCCGGTTGACGTACTGGTTATTACACCTCACCCGATATTAAGCGGTAGCGTTATTCGTTGTCGTCCGGTTGGCGTGTTGAAAATGTCTGACGAAGCAGGTGAAGACGCAAAAATCTTAGCTGTGCCAGTACAAAAACTGACTCAATATTACAATAAGATAGAAACTTACCTGGATTTCCCTGAAGCTGACCTAGATAAAATTTCTCATTTCTTTGAACATTACAAAGATCTAGAAAAAGGTAAGTGGGTTAAGGTTGAAGGCTGGTCAGGTATTGCCGATGCAGAAGCAGAAATCACTGCTAGTATTGAGCGCTATAACAGCACGAGTGATAAACCTGCATTCTAAATAACCGTAATCCAGCACACCTGGACTATTTGCCGGGTTACGTTTTTTAATGCTTTGCAATAAAAAACTGAAGTTTCCCAATTATTGAGTAGCTGAAATACACAATGCTGGTGTATCGAGGTTTATTTTAGGTGGTTTTGCCATGTTTATAGCAAACCCCTACTTAATTCCCCTTAGGCAATAGCATTTGAAACGAATGAAAAGACTATTTTTTTCATATAGTTGTAGCATAGTTTCAATTTTACCATAAATAATTATTGGGAAACTTCAGTTACAAATAACCATCGGTATTTTTTGCCACCCAGCGACTATTATCATCTGCCAGTATTTCTTTCTTCCAGAAAGGTACATTCGATTTTAACTCTTCCATAATATAACGGCTGGCATCAAACGCATCACCGCGACGTACAGACCAGATAGCAACTAGCACTAACACCTCATCCGGGTAGACATCACCAACACGATGAATTACCAGCGAATCCAGCAAAGACCATTGCTTCTCAGCCTTAGCGACAACTAGCTCTAGCTGTTTTTCTGTCATACCCGGATAATGCTCCAGGGTCATTCCCTTAACACTATCTCCCTCATTAAAATCACGCATGGTACCTATAAATAGATTAGTCGCACCGTATTTACCCGCTAATGTTTGCTGCTGCTTTTGATACAACTGAACTTTCATAAACGGATCAAGTTCAGAAGACACTATTTTAATCATCTTAGCCTCCCGTCACAGGCGGGAAAAATGCAACCTCATCCCCGTCATTAACCTGATGCTCTAGCGCTACATACTCCATATTAACTGCTGCCAGGGTATTTTCTGGCATTTTCTGCGCTGGCACTACTTTTTCCCACACATCGGCTACACTCATAACCCGATCAAAATCCAGACGATCAGTATCACGCCCCAGTTTTTCTTTTAAACTTGCAAAATAACGTACTTTTATCGCCACAGCCATTCACTCATGCACTAAAAAAATAGATAATATACAGAGATCGCCTATCTCATACCAGGCTTAACTTGAATACGAAATACTGTAGAGCGGACTTTAGTCCGCAATTCCTATTGAAACATAGCGGACTAAAGTCCGCTCTACCAGATATCGAACCCTAAACAATGACAAAACTAACACATTTCAATCAATCAGGTGAAGCCCATATGGTTGATGTCGGTCAAAAAGCCATTACCCAAAGAGTAGCAGTCACCACTGGTTATATCGAAATGCTACCGAGTACCCTGGCACTCATTCAAAATGGCGAGCATAAAAAAGGTGACGTACTGTCTATTGCCCGTATCGCAGGGATTATGGCTAGTAAAAGAACGGCTGATTTAATTCCTCTTTGTCACCCCCTACCCATTACTCATGTAGAAGTAAACTTCACTACTGATACAAAAAACAACCGGATTCACTGCCATGCTACCGTTAAAACCAATGGTCAGACAGGAGTGGAAATGGAAGCACTGACTGCCACTCAAATTGCCTTACTCACTATTTATGATATGTGCAAAGCAGTTGATCGTGGCATGAGTATTGATAAAGTACAGCTAGCAGAAAAATCTGGCGGAAAGTCTGGGCACTGGCAACGATCAGAACACAAATAATCAGGTGAACTATTTTACCGACGCCATCATCTCGGCTACAGAACTACTGCTACAATTTGATCCTGAAATCTACCTGGTCGTCTGGACATCTCTCAAAATAGCCCTTATTGCAACTGTAGCCGCTGCACTTATCGCCATTCCTATCGGGACGAGTATTGCTATTAATCAATTTATTGGCAAGCGCCTGTTTTTGCAATGTCTCAATACTCTGATGGCCCTGCCGACTGTTATGATTGGCCTTATTTTCTTCGGTCTGCTCAGCCGCCGCGGCATACTAGGTGATTTTGGCCTGCTGTATACTGAGTCCGCAGTTATTATAGGAGAAGCCAGTTTAATATTACCTATAATTATTAATATGACTGTCGTCGCCGTACAATCAGCCGATAGCCGGTTACTAGCCACACTAAAGTCACTAGGGGCAACGCAGGCTCAATTGATCATGCCGCTACTTAAAGAATTACGTTATGTTATTTTAGCCGCAGTAATCACGGGGTTTGGCCGTGCAATTGGAGAGGTAGGAGCGGCAATGATGCTCGGTGGTAATATTCACGGCACTACACGCACCATGACCACTGCCATTGCTCTGGAAACCAGTAAAGGAGACTTTGAGCTTGGCCTGGCATTAGGCCTGGTTCTGTTAATAATTGCCTTTACAGTTAATTTTATACTACAGCAACTGAACCCGAAAAATAGATAACCGTAGGTCGGGTTAGATTTTCAAGCGTAGCGCAGATAACGTAACCCGACATTCTTCGATGACACAACAATTTATCGGAAGAAGTTTTTTTGTTCCTGCATGGAAATTCACCAGAGAACAGGAGGAAACCTTAACTATAAAATCGTGTTATTATGATTAGCTGTTTATGACGTTCTGAATAAACAGACTATGGCAAGGATGCTTCAATACCCGCACTTTATCCCTGCCAGTCCTAACTATGCCCAACAAACTTTTATATTACCGTCTTATCCCTGTTGTTTTCGTTCTAATTGCCTTAAGCATATGGCTACAACCTGAATTTTTTCAGCGAGCAGCAGGCATTAACTTACCTAACGGTCAGCAACCTCAACTTAGTCAGCCATTGAAAGTCGAAAAGCCTTGTGTCGATCTACACCCTGAATGGCGTGCAGCACAAGTGGTCGATGGGGTAGAAATATCAGAGTCCTTACTTTGCGAACCGGATAACCCATACAATATCGCCGCCTTTGTTCTGGGTATGAATAATATTTCTATGCGCACCTTGATGAGTAGTCGCATAGCTGAAGATGCTTTAATAAAAAGCGATGATCTGGACGGAGACGGTGACCCGGATATTATCCGTATCAAGCTGGAAGTGCTTGAATTAAATGGTGCAACACCGGATAGCCCTGGCGTATTCCCCACTTATGATATTGCCCCTGGGATTCAACCGGGCATGTGGGCTTTTTCACCTAAATTACGCGGCATGAGTGTAAAAAATTTCCGCTCTTTAAAAGCCAATGCTATTTTACGCGCCCCCTCCCCGGTCATTCGTGTCGAACAAGGTGATAAAGTTTATATCACTTTAGAGAATACCCATTATTTCCCCCATACCCTGCATTTTCATGGTGTCGACCATGCATTTAAAACCTCAACAGGGGGTGATAATGACGGCGTACCAGTGACTGGTGAAAAACCTGTAATGCCTGGCGCTACACGCACTTATGAATTACAGCCACGCCATGCAGGCACCATGCTTTACCATTGCCATGTACAAACTGACAAGCATTTAATGATGGGTTTAAATGGTATGTTTGTCGTCGAAGAAAACAAGCCAAATAACTGGGTACAGACCTTTAATGTTGGAGCTGGACATGTACGTCATTCATCTGTAGCAATTAAAGAAAAATTTGATCGCGAATATGATTTACATTATCAATCAATTGATAAAAATCTGGCAAAAACCATACAGCAATCCAATGATACACGCGAAATTTCCAAACAAATGCATCGCGTTTACAATATGAGTGAATCCAGTGAAAATTATTTTATGCTCAACGGACACTCCTTTCCTTATACTTTGCGTGACGCATTAATCATTGCCAAACCTGATGAAAACATCAAGTTACGCGTTGCTAACACTCAACACAGCAATATAGCTATTCATATCCATGGACATAAAGCGACTATTACTAATTATGATGGTGTACCAGTAAACCCAGCCGCACAGATTACCCGTGATGTTTATGATTTATCGGCAGCTCAACGTGTTGATTTACACCTACAAACAACCAATGATGGCCTGCACAGTTATGGCGAAGGCGTCTGGTTATTTCATGATCACGTGGAGATGGGTGTTGCCAATGACGGCATGAGCCCAGGCGGTAATATTGCACTACTGGTCTATGAAAGTATGTTAAGTGAGCAAGGCATGCCCACAGTCCTTCGTGAAGATGCTTTAGATGATGTTATGACCAATAGCTATTACGCCAAACAACGTCCACTCTGGGGAAAACTGGAAGCTGGAGAGCTTGCGCCTGATTATCTGCGCATCATTCTATTTGGATTATTAATCGGTCTCGCGATTGGGCTGGCAATTTTTATTGTTCGTGGTTTAAATAAGGCTGACTCATGAAAAGTATTTCATTATTTCTATTCTTTTGCTTTATAACAAGCCCTGTTTTTGCTGCAATGAATCATGGCGGTATGATCATGGATGAAAAAGGCATGATCATGAATCATAACCCGGATAAGTTACCCAAAGATTGCAAAGAAATTTCTGAGGATGTCAATATTACCATCCGTGGCGGACACAAGTTTGCTAAGGATTTCCCTGGCAAAATGTTTACTTATGACAAGCGTGACTGGCAAGTTCCCCCTTGTGCTCGCGTCAATGTGACCTTTATCAATGAGGATGATATTCGCCATCAATTTATGATTCATGGTCTACCTGGATATATGTACCCAAAAGGTATGTTTACCATTGAACTATACGGCAAAGGCCAGAAAACCGGCTCATTTATCGTTCCCAGCCGGGACTATACCTACTATATTCACTGCGAAGTCTCACAACATACTGAAAAAGGCATGAAGGGCCAGTTAAAAGTAGGAAAAGGATCCGGAGATCTGGATAGTATTCTAGGCTTAAGCGCCCCTTTAACGCCAGATTTATACCCTATCAATAACACCCACTACACCTGGCTGGCTTTGATTTTCAGTATTATTATTGGTGCGTTTTTGATCAGACTGCTGACAGGTTTATTCACTTCAAAACATAGCGAACCATAAATAATTACAGTAAGGCCGCCTAAAATTGATTAGAGCATAGTATGGCAATCAATAAACTGAAGTTTCCCAATTATTGAGTAGCTGAAATACACAATGCTTTCAATAAAGAACTACTACTTTTAAGACATGGAAAATCAGACTGGAATACGGATACAAGCGATTTTAATCGGCCATTAAATAAACGCGGAAAGCGCGCTACTCTACAAATTGGCAAATGGTTAGCTGAACAAAAACTAGCACCTGATCTAATTATTAGTTCTCCGGCAATTCGGGCACTGACAACAGCAGAAATAGTATGTTCAGCTATGAATTTATCAGAAGATACCATTCAGACTGATAATATTATTTACCAGGCTAGCCTGTCTGATTTACGCCAGGTTTTGTTACATATTCCAGCCTCAGTTCAACGCCTATTGCTGGTGGGCCATAACCCTGGCTTTGAATCCTTACTAAGTTATCTAGCCCCTAATACCCCAATACCAGAGGATGGGAATCTCATGCCAACGGCTACCCTGGCCTACCTTCAACTTGATCCACAATGGTCATTTTTGCAGGGTAGTTATTTAATCCAGCGAGCAAAAGATTTACCACAACTCGATGAATGATCCAGGTAAATATTAATAGTTAAAGTGTTACTTTGTATTTCTGCTTTAAACCCATTCATACCGCATTTAAATCCAACTTTCTGTATTATCTGGATATTACCTCTACATTGGAAATATCTACTGGCAAATTTTTATAAAAAAACGGACTAAAGTCCTCTCTATACGTTTAAGGCCCCTGGAAATAAATAAGCGCCCACTATTTGGGCAGGATTTTTGTTTATCATTAGTGCTGTAGCAATTGGCGCATAGCTGGCTACGTAATTAAGGATACCGTGCTGATGACGGACAAAAAGTCCAACAAGGATGGATGATTATTTATTTCCAGGTGCCTAAGTGTAGTAGAATCATTCAATATTTTTAAAAAGGTTTATCTCATGATTGGAAAAATTAAAAGTTACGATGAAGACACTCAAACGGGTGTCATTAAAAGCGATGAAATGTATTACGAATTTCATATCAATGACTGGAGCGAGTCTGTGCCGCCCATCATTGACTCTGATGTATTGTTTGAAGATGAAGGCGAAACGGCTAGTCTCGTCACTCTGATTGGTAGCTATTTAGAACATAAAGAAGCTGTTAAATCTCGTAAAATAGCTATGGCTTTGGCATTCTTCCCATTAACCGGCCTGTTTGGTGCGCATCGCTGGTACCTTGGCTATAAGAAAATAGCGACATTCCAAATAATCGTAACCGCCATCACTTTTGGTGCTGGCATACTATGGCCAATTATTGATGGAGTTTTACTACTTACAGGTAACTTATACGAAGACAAACAGGGTCGCCCTTTAAAATAAAAACCTACAAGCGTAAATGTAAACCTGATTACGTACAAATCTCAGCCATAGTAGAATAAAGCTTTAAGCATCAGTAAGTTAAAAATCACGTTATTCCCGAAGTCTACCCAGTCAAGCGTGGGCACAAGCTTTATCGGGAATCTATGCTTAACCTATGAGATTCCTGCTAACAGCATGCAGGAATGACGACGTATAGCTGAGAGTTATGGGTAATCAGCACCTTAAGCTAGGTTTCTGGCTGCCCACCTTCAAGTAACAAAATACTATATATTCAAAGACTTGTATTTTGTTACTTAGAAGGAATGTAAATAAAGCCCCTATTTCTAATAACATCGCTATAGAATCATTATGTTAGCTTCTTTTACGCTTGCTTTACAATTTTTAACACGGTTACCCGTAAACCTAACTATTACACACTCTGATCAACGCCTTGGACAGTCCGTACTGTTTTATCCCCTCATCGGCTTATTAATCGGCACTATCCTGATCCTGGTTAACTATCTGCTCCCTCCCCATTCCATTGCATTAAATGCAGCCATTCTCTTAACTGTCTGGGTACTTTTAACCGGCGGTCTGCACCTGGATGGCCTTGCTGATTGCTGCGATGCCTGGGCTGGTGGATTAGGTGACAGAGAGCGTACTTTAAGCATTATGAAAGACCCTGCTGCCGGCCCTATTGCGGTAATTTTTCTGATTTTAATATTACTTATAAAATGGACGGCATTACAGGACTTAATCCAATCGGGTCAAGGACTAAGTTTTCTTTTACTGACTCCGTTTTTAGGCCGCTTAAGTATTTTGCTACTAATGCTAAGTACCCCTTATATTAGGAAAAATGGTTTAGGCAGTGCCATGCAAACACACCTCCCCAAACTAGCCGCTAAACTCATCATCATAGTTTCGTTAGTATTATGTTTTTGGCTAACAAATATCTACACCCTATTAACAGTATTAACTCTTACAATATTAATTAGACAGCTAGCTTTGCAACGTATACAAGGTGTGGCCGGTGATGTCTATGGCGCAAGTGTAGAATTAATAGAAACAGGCGTTTTAATCAGTATGGCTCTGAGTAATGGATAAACATAAATTTACTGACCAGGAAATTTCAGGTGTTTATCGCGCCATTGCCGAACGTCGTGATATGCGTCATTTTATAGACAAACCCATCCCAGCTGAAACTCTCGGAAATTTACTTCGGGCAGCGCATCAAGCCGGGAGTGTTGGTTTAATGCAGCCCTGGCGATTTATTAGAATAACAGACTCGACATTACGTAATGCCATCCATCAACAGGTTGAAGAGGAGCGCCAACTCACAGCAAAAGCATTGGGAGAGCGTCAGGATGACTTTATGAAACTTAAGGTGGAAGGTATTTTGGAATGTGCCGAGCTGTTGATCGTGGCACTTCCTGATAAACGTGAACAACATATTTTTGGTCGGCGAACTTTACCTGAAATGGATATCGCCTCAACTGCCTGCGCAATACAAAATATATGGCTAGCTGCCAGAGCGGAAGGCCTGGGTATGGGCTGGGTTTCTTTATTTGACCCTGAACAACTATCGACTTTATTGAAAATGCCCGTAGGGAGTCAGCCGATTGCTATACTCTGTCTGGGTCATGTAGAAGAATTTTATTCCAGGCCTATGTTAGAACTGGAAAACTGGGCAGAAGGCCGAGCATTAGAAGAGTTTATCAGTGAGAACTATTGGACTGATTAATAGTTTAATTCATTGTAGGAGCAGTCTTTAGCCCCGTCGAGTATTACCAACACTGCTAAATATCACTCCTACACATTAATCTACGCGAAAAGCAGGCTAACACCTACTCCCCGGAGATTACTTTTAATTATCTTTTCAAAAAGAAATAAACAAACGTACATTTTAAGGTCATTTCACCATCTTCTAGCTTAATAACCCTGCAATCTTCCATTTTTGCACGCCCGGGTGTTTTCTGCTTTTTAATAACACCATCTTCAACTGCGTATTTTAAATCTATTGTTAGTGTTTTTGTGCGCCCACGCCTGTCATTAGATACCGTATGTAATACACCACCTTTTCTAAATTCCCAAACCGAAAAAAGCTCAACTTTCTCCTTATGTAGGGCTATCGCCTCAGCATATAAATTCCATTTACCCAGAATTAGTGAATCATCTTCCAGTACCACTTCTGCATTGGCAGAAACAGAGAATAACAGTGCTGCACCTAACATTAAAGCTTGTATTCGTTTTATCATAAACCTCTCCTCTTATAATTATTATTCAACCCAAGTCATAAACTTAAAAAATCAGTTGCTCAGTGTTTCCAGCACCAACTATTAATTCCACAGCACGTCAAAACAACACTCACTTACTCTATGCGTGAAGCCAGCATTTTTTAAAGCACTGCAAAACCAATATCTTGTACTATAATTTCGCGCTCAACCGAATTTCTAGAATAAATTGTACCACGCTGTCAGCATCAATAAATGGCATTATTCTAATGGTAATTATTTAACTGCGTAAAACTGCCGATGCTGTAGCAATAATTTTTTAAATAATTCAGGATCTTTCTCTTGCGTGATTTCACCAACTCGCGGATAAAGTTTATGCTTTAAGCGTGATAACCAGAAACGTAAACAAGCGCGCCTCAACAACAATGGCAAGCATTGCTCTTCTTGTTCAGTGACCTTTCGCAACTGCTTATAGGCTTGCATAAAAACATCTTGCAGCGGGCGCTCAAAAACACCTTGCTCATCCACACACCAGTCATTCAATAAAATCGCCACATCCAGTAAATAATAATCACAACAGGCTGCATAAAAATCTAACAGACCAGTTAGCTGATCGCCGACAAATAAAACATTATCTTTGAACAAGTCGGCATGAATAATACCCTGCGCTATGTGTTGTTCCGTATGCTTTAATTGATAATTCAGTTCATCCTCTAAAAGAATAGAATCTTGCAATGATAAATGTGGGCTAATTTGTCTTGCGGCTTGCTGCATCCATTCGATATTTCGGGGATTTTTCTTACGAAACTCTAAAGATGGGCTACTTAAATGAAATCTCGCCAATGCACTTGCAACTGATTGACACTGGTTTTGAGTCGATTGTAATACTGATTTCCCCGGCAAACATCGAAACAAAACGGCTGGCTTTCCAGCTAATCGCTGTATGTATTCTTGTTGTGAATCAGGTAGTGGAAAAGGGTAAAAGTTTTCATGCTCACTTAATTGAACTAGCAAGCCTAGATATGGGCTTAACTCATCGACATTGAAGTGCTCATATACGGTTAAGACAAAGTCACCCTGCCTTGTATTTAATAAATAATTGGTGTTTTCGATGCCAGCACTAATTCCTGAATAAGACTTCAGTGGAGCAAGGTGATAAGCGCTGAGAAATAACTCAATTTGAGTATGACTAAGAGAAGTATAGACTGACAAAATTTACCAGCTAAAAATTGTCCACTGATTAATTTTTATTAACTCATCCAGATCGCTTTCACTGACCTCTTCCATTTCTCCATCACCATCGGGATCTATAAAGTAATAAGCTGGACCAATATCAGGAATAATTTTTATTTTGTAAATTTTGCCATTAACCCGGTACTCATGAATTGTTTTTTCACCTCGCCGAGTAATGGTAATATCTGCCTCCATGGGTTCCCCGTCTTGAACGGGCAAGGGTAAATCGGGCGCTTCAGGAGAATTTAATATTTCACCTGCACCTTCCTCAGCAATCACAGCTCTGGAGAATAAAAACAAACACAAGAAAAGGTAACGAAACATAAAACGCTATCCTTATAGAAAGGAGAAAATAAGTTGAATCATTATACCTGCACAAGGTGTTATTTGCGGAATTTATCGTAGAATACCTTTACTTTTATAAAACATTTGAAGAAATGGATAAAAATCATTAACCCTAGCTTATACGTTAAAAATATAGGCCAGATCTTACTAAATTTCTATATTTATCCATTTGCCTATTTTGAATTTCCATGCTTAAATCAGCTAGCTTAGCCTATTCGATTACTCTGTTCTCTATATCGATTAGTAGCTAGTTGATGTTGCAGCTCCACCTCACTGCAAATTTAAACATCTAACCGAGGAAATAATATGGAGATATTAATATGAATAGTCTTTCAGCTCTGTCTGTCAGCATTGGCGTTTTAGCAGGACTCGCAACATTTTTGGCCGTGGGACCTTTAAGCGGTGTCTTTTTAATATGGGCTGCAACCATTTCATGGGCAGCCTATTTTGCTTTAGGTGGTACCGACGAAGCAGCAAAAAACACTGTCGTCTGTAGTATTTTTGGAGTCGTTGTAGCGACCTATGCAGCATACGAAATAGCGACTATTTCACCTAACACAGCTCTTGGCTTCCCTTTGATGCCGGCGGTTATTGTCACCGTAACAGTTATTGCCATGTGTCTGGCTGCAAATATCCCAGCACTTTCAGCAATACCTGCTAGTGTATTAGGCTATTCGGCAACCTTTGGTTACCTGTTACAAACACCTGACAAGCTATCTACAGACGTATTACTCGGTGCGGGGTGGGATAACCCGGTACTTATCATCTCTTGTTCACTGATTATTGGTGTAGGCTTAGGTATTGCATCAGCAAAATTAGCAGCAAAACTAACAACCATCGAATAATTACTGTTTTTTCTCTTATTGGGAATGGGGTGATTCAAACCCATTCCCTAAAGATACTTCGCCAGCCCACAACTACACAGAAAAAATTCGAAACTAAGGCTTCGGGTATTATTAAATCTGCGTCCCTTACTACTCCGCATTAATCATATGCGTCGCTAAATCATCTAGTGCCTGCTTAATATTTTTCCTTAACTCATCGGGCATCGCTACTTCATATAATGCCTTATTCATACACAACATCCACTGATCCCTTACCTGTTGATCCACCTTAAAAGGAAAGTGACGTTGTCTCAATCGTGGGTGACCATATTCCTGCTGAAATAGATCGGGACCACCTAGCCAGCCAGATAGAAATTTGAACAATTTTTCTTTGGTTACTGATAAATCAGCGGCATGAATGGCTCTCAGTTCTGTTGCCTCGGCTAAGGTGTCCATATAAAAGTAAAATCGGTCGACTAAACTTAGAATCGATTTTTCACCACCCATCATTGAATAAGGTGTTTTTTGTTGTATGTCTGTCATCAGTTTTCTATTTTTTAAAATTAGTTGTTCAATACAGTAAAACTCTTGTAAGATTGCTTTTGATACTGTTTTATTAATTAAAGGTTTTTTTCATGAGATTAAATGTAGCTGCTACACCCGCCAGTGCTAGTACATTGGCGACCAATAAAGTTTTAAGAAACACTTATATGTTGCTTTCCTTAACTTTACTTTTCAGTGCCTTCACTGCGGGCCTTGCCATGATGCTTAATATGCCGCCTTTAGGTATGATAGTCACTATGGTTGGCTATTTTGGCTTACTCTTTGCTACGACGAAAACCAGCAATAGTGGCCTGGGCCTGGTGTTTATTTTTGCTTTAACCGGCTTTATGGGACTCACTCTAGGCCCCATCATTAATATGTACCTTAATGCCTACTCTAATGGCCATGAGCTAGTGATGACCGCATTAGGCGGTACAGGTGTTATTTTTATTGCACTATCTGGCTACGCTTTGACTACCCGCAAAGATTTCAGCTTTTTAGGTGGATTTTTAATGGTCGGTATTTTAGTTGCCTTTCTTGCCGGTATCGGCGCTATGGTTTTCTCTATTCCAGCATTATCATTAGCTGTTTCCGGTATGTTTATTTTATTAATGTCAGGTATGATTTTATACCAGACTAGTGAAATTATTCATGGCGGAGAAACTAACTATATTCTTGCTACCATTTCTTTATACATCTCTATCTACAACTTATTCCTGAGCTTGTTACAGTTATTAGGTGTCTTTGGCGGTAATGACTAAGGACTATAGCTTTACTTGCTAGTCCTTGTAGCGAAATAGAGATAACATCCCTTCAAGGTATGTTATCTCTTTGTATATCCCTTAACGGGAACATCTAGCATTTCCATCGCTAACTTAGCCATATTCTTTGACCCTCCCCCTTTCCCTAGTTCTTTTTTTACTGCCTGCAATTCATCACGCATAGTCTGCGCATACGGCTTATCCTGTAGTAATTTAATTATTTCCTGCGCCAGATTATCCGCTGTCGCCTGATACTGAATAAACTCTTTCACTATCGACTTCCCGGCAATAATATTGGGTAATCCGATAAACCTGGTATTGACCAGCATTTTTGCCAGAAAATAAGTAATGGTAGACAACTTATAGGCTACCAGCATCGGCACTTTAAGTAGTGCAATCTCCAGCGAAGCGGTTCCAGATACGGTCATCACAACATCACAGCATTGCACTGCGTCATGAAACTGATGTTTTATGGTTTTAACCTGAATTTTCGAGTGTTGAAAAGAAGCCTCTAACAGTTCATCGCTAACTGAATCAGCCTGCGGCAAAACAAACTGTACATCCGGAAATACTTTTTGAATAAGTTCAGCAGCCTGCAACATAACTGGCAGCATACGTTTTATTTCATCAGTACGACTACCAGGCAAAATACCCACGACGGGCAGACCGCTTACTAAATTAAATTCCTGAAAGTCTGCTTCTTTCGTGCGTTGTATATGAATCTTATCCACTGAAGGATGCCCTACATAACGTACCGGTACATTTTCCTTTTCATAAAAAGGCACTTCAAAGGGAAATATGACTGCCATCATATCAATGACCTTACCATATTCAACCACCCTCCCCGGTCGCCAAGCCCAGACTTGAGGGCTGACATAAAACAATACTTTAATGCCATTCTTCTTGGCAAAGCCCGCTAATTTAAAATTAAATTCCTTATAATCGACGCAAATCAATAAATCGGGACGCTGCTCCAGCAATAAGCTTTTCATGGCATTTAAAACGCGCCTTATCTGTGCATAACGTTTAATGACCTCAATCACCCCAATTACACCAATATTTGATGAGTCATAGCGTAATTCTATCCCTGCAGCTGCCATTTTCTTACCTCCCATGCCAATACCCTGAATATCAGGACAATGCTCTTTTAATTCAAGAAATAAATTTGCGGCATGCTGATCACCTGATGATTCTCCAGACACCAGCATTACTTTCTTGGACAAATGACTCATATAAGGTATGACTCCGGTACTAATTAATTATAAAATATACTTATTCTATATCACTAAAACCAATCAAACATGAAAGGCAATAGGCATGGCTATCTCATTACAAGACCAACTTCTAAATTCAGGTCTTATTAAAAAAGACAAAGCGAATAAAGCAAAAAAAGAAAAGTATAAACAATCGAAGCAACAACGCAATAGTAAAACCACACAAACTGACGAAGCAACGTTACTTGCACAAAAAACACTCAGCGAAAAACAGGCAAAGGATCGTGAGTTAAATCAGCAACAAAAGCTAAAAGCAGATAAAAAGGCAATTATTGCGCAGATAAAACAACTTATTAAATTAAATATACAGGCAAAAGATAACGAGGGTATTGCCTATAATTTTTCTGACAATAATGTAGTAAAGAAAATTTATGTTAATGATGCAACACTAAAAAACATCAGTAACGGCAGGTTAGCTATCGTTAAATATGACACTAGCTACGAACTGGTTCCCGCCCAGGTTGCAGAAAAAATAAAACAACGCGATGCCAGTTTTATTCTGGTACTTAACGACAAGGTCGATGGTGACATAACGGAAAATGATCCCTATGCTGATTTTCAGATTCCTGATGATTTAATGTGGTAAAAGCTCACCTTTATATAGGGGCGGGCTTAAGAGACTGTGAAAGTATCTACTTTTAGCCTCCCCCCTTGAGAAGGGGGGATTGAGGGGGGATCGTATAAAAACATAGTTCATTGATATTGCGTGATTAGTTTTAATATATCAAACCTCCCCTAACCCCTCCTTAACCAAGGCGGGGGATTATTCTGAATACTTTCACAGTCTCTTAAGTCCGCTCTACAGTTCGCCTTTTTTTACCCGTAATCTAAATCCGTTTAATATCATTAACAATAATATCCCCAGCAAGACACTAGGCACTAGAGAATAATACCGCTGATAAAAAGTCGCATGAGGCCGCTTTAAATAAGGCACAGTATACAAGCCAGCCCACTCCTGATGCATAGGTGATTGCTGCAATATCTCGCCTGAAGCCAGGACTACCGTCGAAATTCCTGTATTAGTTACCCGGACTAAAGGTCTACGTATTTCCACTGCTCTCGCTAAAGTCATTATCATATGCTGATAGGGTTCCTGCCAGGTACCGTACCACGAGTCATTGGTAACATTGACAATAAATTGAGCACCTAAATCAGCAAGTGATTTGGAAAAATAAGGATATAGACTTTCATAACAAATTTGTGGGCCAATTTGATAATCCTTTAGAGTTAATAGTTCAGTAGGGCCGCCTCCACGCCCGAAATGCCCTACCATAGGCAACCATTCCCGAAACACAGGAAACTGCTCCTCACCTGGAATATACTCCCCAAAAGCCAATAAAATGGATTTACTGTAATACGGTGATTGAACTTCTCCTTTTTCATCTAAAACAAACAATGAGTTAGTCATTAATTTTGTTTTGGGGTCTTGTGCATATGCTCCAGTTATCAATGCGACCTGACGCTGTTTAATAAAGTTTTTTAATTGCTGAGACAAATAGGTATTCTGATACTTGCCATTTAACAAGGATGGAAACGCCGTCTCTGACCACATAATAAAATCAATATCAATATCAATACCTGCATGTTCTTGCAATCCTTTATCGGTCACACTTTGATATTTATTTAGTATTTGATTGTAAAAGCCACGACCAAATTCAACAGCCATTTTTTCGGCATTACCAATATTGGCTTGTACTAACAGGGTATTAAAAGAGGCATCAGGTACGGGCTGCCATGCTTTGGTACTTAAGCCAAAAGCATTAAGCAAAGCGAACACCATGACAACATGCATAAGCACAGTGCGAGCTCTTTTGCTGTGCCTATTTTGCCATACAAAATATAACGGCACATTAGCTAATATCGTTAACATGCTAAGACCACTAAAACCGATATACTCTGCTAAATGATAAACAGGAACCCGGGACCAGTACCAGGCATAGCCAAAATTCCATTTAAACAACATGGGAATCACCCACAAAGCCAACGCCGTTAATAAGCCCATTGCCAGAATAGACTGCCAACCAGAATATAACTTTTGCTTACGTCCTAAAAACCATAACACACCAGCAACAGGCACAAACAGATGAGCAACCAAGGCAAATATAAGCATACCCAGCCCGGCAACGAACCAGGGGGCATGAGCAAACTCGTGCAATAAAAAAGTAACCCAGTTAAAGCCAATTAAGGTAAAAACAAAAGTGCTAAGAATAGCGCTTAAAATGATATTTTTCAGGCGTGTTTGCTGTTCCCAGAATAACCATAACGGAATAAAACCAAAAATAGAGGCCCAGGGTGGGAAAGGAATATAACTTGTACCGATAAAGACACCCGAAAGAATCGGCAGTAGCCACGGGTTTGTAAAGAAAGTTTTCATTATTAAATAAAACCTAGTTTGTATGATTAATTTGCACTCAAAGAAGGTGATAAAATTATCATCCGAGTTCGGGGATGTATCTTGGTTTTTCTAGTTGAAGCCATTAGTAAAATAATGAGCTAGTGTGGGAGTTTAAAAGCTAAACCGAATAACTTGAGTGGAAACAGAGTCGGTAGTAAACCAGACTGCATTTACAAGCATAAGTTAGGTTTAGTGTATATCAAGCAGGCCATAAAATGGCCTGCTCTACCGAACTCTTCATCATTTACATAATGATGAGTCATTTTATCGGTATTGATGTTGCAAAAGCAACTTTACAAGTTTATATTCCTCAAGGTCAGGTAGATCTTGAATTTGCTAATACAACGTCAGGCTTACACAAGCTCTATAAAACCTTAAAGTTAAGCTATAAAGAGTCGCTTCAAGAGCTGGTTTTGGTGTATGAATCAACGGGGTGTTATTCAAGGCCTTTAGAGGAATTTTGCCAGAAAAAAGAGATTAATTGCTTTAAAGTTGGCGCCTATCAAAGTGCTTCATTCTCTAAAACAATTAAGAATAGAAATAAGACAGATAAAGTGGATGCACGCATGTTATCTGCTATGCAAATTTTAGTCGGTAAGGGAGATATAAAAATCCCCTATAGAGATGACGATGCGCATCAATTAAGATCATATATTAAATACTATCAATCACTTAACAAAAAAAAGACGCGCCAAAAGAATTATCTTGAGGCAGCAGAAATTAACCAGGAAGATGACTATATTCTTAAGCAAGTGAGAAAAAGAATCAAACAAATTGATAAAGAGCAAGAAAACTTTATGGCCTTATCAATGAAGCTTATAAAGGCAAATACTGAGTATTTGAATGCCTATGAAAACATTACTTCTATTAAAGGGCTCGGTCAAAAAAGCGGTATCGTATTGCTTTATCTCTTTCTAAGATACCCTAATGCATCAAGGCAACAAATAACGGCCTTAACAGGACTTGATCCCGTACAAAGAGAGTCAGGGACATCACTGAAGCATAAGACGCGAATGTCCAAGCAAGGGATCAGCCTGGTGCGAGGTTTACTATATATGCCAATACTTTCAACTGTTCAGCATAACGATGAAATGAAACGCTTCTATGAGAGACTGGTTGAATCAGGAAAAGTAAAGATGTCAGCTCAAATTGCGGTAATGCGAAAGGTTGTTTTATTAGCGCATTCGCTATATAAAAACAATGAGAAATATGATGAAACTAAGTACCTTAATTTTATCTAAATCAGCTAAAAACAAAGATAAAAAAGAGTATTTCCCTTTGAATTTTGTGAGAGAGTTTTTAGTAAGAAAAAAGGCAATATTTATGAAAATAAGGCTTGATTTTAAACGTGGAAACTCCCACGCTCTGCGTCGTAATTCATCCGGGAACGCTCAGCGTTCCGTGACGCAGAGCGTCGATAAAGGCATTCCCACGCGGAACGTGGGAACGATATATGGGGGGGAGCAGAGCCGCCCACGCTTTCAGTCTTATTCCTTATCTAAACGAGATAACTTTTGCTCTACTTCAGTTAATCGCTTAAGGATATTTTTCACTTGCCCCAGTAAAGCGGGTAATTTAGGAATACTCGCCATTTCACGCATCACTTGTTTAATTGGCCGATTAGGGGCTCCCCAGACCACCTGATTAGCTTGAACATCCTTGGAAATACCTGTTCTTGCTGCAGCCGTAGAGCCATCGCCCATAGTAATATGATCGGCAATACCTACCTGTCCAGCCAAAGTAACCCGCTTACCTAATGTAACACTGCCAGACAGGCCAACATGAGAAACGATAATGCAATGCTCTCCGATATCATTGTTATGTGCAATTTGTACCAGATTGTCGATTTTAGTGCCTTTCCTAATCCGGGTCATACCAAAAGTTGCTCGATCAACACAGACATTGCAGCCGATTTCGACATTATCTTCAATAATCACACCACCCAGCTGGGGTACTTTTTTCTGTTGCTGCCCATCCCAGAAATAACCGAAACCATCACCACCAATCACTGTCCCTGCATGGATTGTAACGTTATGACCTAGCGTTACTTGCGATAAAATGGAAACATTCGGGCCTATTTTACAATGCTCGCCAATAACCACGTCATGAGCAATATAAGTACTAGCATCAATAGAGGTATTAGCACCAATAGATACATTTTCCTGAATACTCACCTGAGCAGCAACAGCAACATTAGGACCAAGAATCACATCCTTTTCTGCAATAACCGCCGATGCATGAATCCCTGAAAATTTAACCTGGGATTCATCAAACATCATCATAATACCGATAAAGGTTTCTTTTGGTTTATCAACCTTTAAAACACTTTTCCCCTCTAATTCAGGAAAACTTTTAGGTACAATTAATATGGAAGCCTGGCTTGTTTGTGCAGCAGCTAAATACTTATCATTTTCTGCAAATGAAATTTCGCCCTGCTCCGCTAAATCCAGTGAATTAACGGCATTAACGGCAGTATTGGCATCACCAACTAATTCCCCTCCAACATACTGTTGAATATCTGCTAAACGCATTTGCATTTTATTTTCCTTGGTAAATCAAAGACAGCTCAAAACGCCTGACAGCAGTAATAAGCATAGATTATGGTATGTTTGCTCTAGACATTAGTTGAACCTAGATTATAAAGCAAGATAGGTTACACAGAGCTTACTTTTCCAGGCTTTTACAGCATAAAAAGCTGACAATGCTAGCTATTTTACAGATAAATTCTAGATTATGTTATCTTGTGCTTTGCTGATTACAGATTTGTACAGCTAATTCAAATAGAATACTACAAAGAATATAGACCATGCCCCAAAACCACACACAAAAACAAAAGTGGATCTCTGATGCCGCCTACTTTAATGCATTAAATCGTGAATTCAAACCAGACATGGAAATTAAAGACTGGATAGAGGCCGAGCACCAATATCATGAACTTATTAAGAAACGAGTTAAGTCAGGATTAGTTAGAATAATCTAAAGACCCGGTTTTGGGTTAGTCCTGCAAGAAGCAGGCGCGCCATGCTACCTCACAACATTCTGGGACTCCTGTCACCAACATTCATTCGCCTACGCAGCGAATGG
>NZ_BDMN01000205.1 GCF_002189065.1 Bathymodiolus platifrons methanotrophic gill symbiont | reverse complement strand
CTACGCAGCGAATAGGAGATGCTCCAGCCGCCCTGCGTCCGCCACAGACTGAGCACAAAGCAGCTCAGTCATGGCTACCTCAAATGGCTCTACGGCTATTCGGGATAAAATTTTAGCCTCCCTCGCGCGCTTCGGATTGGCAACAACCCTGCGCCTTCTGGAGACTATCAGCCCATCCGGGGCTGACAGCGAGGGGTTTGCTATAAACATGGCAAAACCACCTAAAATAAACCTCGATACACCAGCATTGTGTATTTCAGCTACTCAATAATTGGGAAACTTCAGATAGCAAGTTGCACTTGCTATTACAAACATAGAACACGGAAAAAGCAAACGCCCCAGCTTAGGCTAAACTCTTTTTAAAAGCATCAACCAGCTCTAAAGCCTGTCGTTTATAATCTTTTGTACCGGTGTCATTCAAATCCATCCAGCGTAAACGGTTGGCATTGGCAACTACCGTCACAGATGACATTGCCATTGCTGCACTAGCAATCATTGGACTTAATAAAATACCAAATACTGGGTATAACAGGCCCGCAGCAATAGGAATACTGAGTGAGTTATAAATAAACGCGCCAAATAAATTTTGTTTGATATTTGCTACCGTCGCTTTAGATAACAGCATTGCCTCAGGCACTTTTAGTAATGAACCCTGCAAGATCACAATATCTGCACTTTCTATCGCGACATCCGTCCCCGTACCAATAGCGATACCGACATCAGCTTGCGCCAAAGCAGGTGCATCATTGATACCATCTCCAACCATACCGACAACCTGTCCTGCTAGCTGTAGTTCTTTTACAATCGCAGCCTTATCATCGGGTAGAACTTGTGCACGTACTTCGGTAATACCCGCTTGTTTAGCAATGGCTGCCGCAGTAACAGCATTATCACCAGTTACCATTAACACGCGTACACCCTGCTCTTGCAGATTTGCAATGGCCTTAGCCGAATCAGCTTTAATCGGGTCAGCCACAGCGATAATACCAACAACTTGCTTATCTACCGCTAAAAACATAGCAGTTTGCCCTTGCTTTGATAGTGCCAGCATTTTATCTGCAAAAGCCTCAAAGCTAACTCCTTGCTCTTGCATCAACGCTTCGTTACCAAATAACACAGCCTGATCTTTAATCATTGCCGACACGCCATGCCCTGCAACCGCAGTAAATTTTTTCACGCGCGTTAATTTTAAAGATTTTTCTGTCGCAGCATTCATAATAGCTGATGCTAAAGGATGCTCAGAGCCTTTTTCAATACTTGCTGCAAATCGCAAAACTTCATCTGCAGAATAGTCAGCCAGCGCCTCAACCGTCGATACCGTTGGTTTTCCTTCAGTTACTGTGCCCGTTTTATCCAGTACCAAGGTGCTGATTTTGCCTGCTACCTGCAAACCATCTCCATTACGAATTAAAATTCCCGACTGCGCCGAGCGCCCCACTGAAACCATGACAGAAATGGGAGTCGCCAGACCTAAAGCACAAGGACAGGCAATTACCAATACAGTCATAGCGGTAACAAATGCATAGCCTAATGCTGGATCAGGCCCCCAGATACTCCAGATACTAAAAGTCAGGATAGCAATACAAACAACGACAGGGACAAAGATGCTGGCAATTTTATCAGCTAATTTAGCTAATTCAGGTTTACTGCCTTGAGCCTGGCGTACACTTTTAATAATTTGCGCCAAAGCCGTATCACGGCCAATACGGGTTGCCTTGTACAAAAAGCTACCCTGCTGATTCATTGTTCCTGCAGCAACACTGGCACCTTCTACTTTTTCTACGGGTAGGGATTCACCAGTCAACATAGATTCATCAACAGTAGAGTGTCCTTCTATTAGCTCACCATCTACGGCAATTTTTTCGCCCGGGCGTACTCTTAAGGTTTCTCCTAAACCCACTTCTTCAATGGGTATATCTAGTTCTTGTCCATCTCTGACCACTCTGGCTGTACGAGGTTGTAAGCCAATCAGGGCACGAATCGCGCTGGAAGTTTTTCCTCGCGCTTTGGTTTCCAGTGCGGCACCAAAATTAATAAAGGCCAGAATAATAATCGCTGCTTCAAAATACGCATGCGCGGAAAGAGAGGGTAAATATTCAGAATAATCAATAACCACACACGAATAGAGCCAGGCAGAGCCTGTGCCCAAGGCAATTAATGTATCCATATTCGCCTGTCCGGCACGTAATGCCTTTACTGCACCAACAAAAAAATGCCCACCTGAATAAACCAAAATAGCTAATGTAACCAATGCAACTTCAGGCCAGAACCAATTACCTGTTTCCGAACCTATATCAGGAACGCCACCAAAATGCCCGACAATCATTAATGGCACGCCAACTACTGCCGCAACGCTTGCCTTACGCACTAATTGTCTATAACGCGCCATTTCCTGCTCTTCCTGCTCAGCAGGATCTTCGAAGCCTTCCATGACAGCACCGTCATAGCCCGAATCTTTGAGTGCTTTTTTCAGCAAGTCAGGATCAACTTCACCTTTGACAACTGCCGAGTGATCCGCAAAATTGACAACGACAGAAGTAACACCTGATACGGTGTTTAATGCAGTTTCTACAGCACCGACACATCCAGCGCAACTCATACCAAGGACAGACAAGCGAACTTCAAGTTCAATATTATCTGAATTTTGAGGGTTATTTTCTTCACTCATAGCTCTTCTCTCTCTAGCTTAAGACCACCTGAAATAGTTAGTCTTCGACTGTAAATCCGGCATTTTCAATCAGCTCAATCACATCGTCTTCTTCCAGAATGGCCTCATCAAACTCAACGGCTACCCAGTTATCACCGTGACTAGTATCGATAGAAATAATACCGTCTTTACCTGTCAGAGCTTCCTTAATTGTGTTTTCACAGCCGCCACATTTCATTCCTGTTACTGTGAGTTCTACTTTTGTGGTCATTTTGACTCCAATTTTGTTAATTATTAGCTCCACATCATACTCGACTAATAAACATTAATCATGATATAAATTGATTATAAACCCTGTTCTGGTTAATAATTTACACCCTCTTTAACTTTCATACACTATTTATTAGAATGTCCATTAAACACGCTCTCATTTTTTTATTTATCTTTAGCAGCAAAACTCTGATAGCTGCTGAACTCATTAACCTGACGACCAACGAAGTAAATAACAAACTCACTCAAGATGCTTTAGTTATCGATATTCGCACACCCGCAGAATGGCAGAGAACTGGCATTATTCCCGGTAGTCACCCGGTGAAATTCTTTGATAAAAATGGCAAATTTGATGCGGATAAATGGCTTGCAACAGTTAAACAGTTACAATCCTCTCCCGACCAGGCAATTATATTAGTTTGTCAGTCAGGACGTCGTAGCGGAAGAGTAGGTCATTATTTAACGGACAAACTAGACATGTCTAATGTTTCTCATCTACAAAATGGTATTTCATCATGGATAAAAGAAAAGCGTCCGACTGAAACATCATGTGCTCCCACTCAAACTTGCTAATTCTATGTCTTTCAAAACAATAACCTATCAAACCATTGCACTTGCAGGAATAGCGCAGGCAAGCCATTTGGTGCATCAACTTGCGACTACAGGTAGAGCCGATAAAGAGGCTATGCAATCTAGCCTCAACAGCTTATTATCCCTGAACGCAGACAACCCTGTTGATATTTATGGCGGCCTGGCAGGTATTAAGACAGGTTTAGAGCAATTAAACAGCCAGCTTAGTAGCAATAGAATCTCTAACCCTGATCAAGCTAGATACTCCGCCTCACTGGTTTTTTTAGAGCGTAAATTTTCTGATAATGCGGAAATGCAATCTAAGGTACAAAATAAAATAAAAATGGCTCAGGCACAAAGCGAGCACTTTGGTAGTAACCATGAAAATGTGATTGCAAATTTAGCTGATATTTACCACACCACGATAAGCACCTTTAACCCCCGCATTATGGTAAACGGTGACCAGGCTTATCTATCAGCCCCTGATGTAATCAACAAAATCAGAGCCTTATTACTCGCTGGCATACGCTCTGCGATGCTTTGGAGACAGTGTGGTGGAAGTCGCTGGCGGTTTATATTTTATAGACGAAAAACCCAAAAAGAAGCTGAATTTTTATTATCGGAAATAGAAAAACTAGCATAGAGAGGGAACAATATATTATTGCTCCTCTATATTTAAGTACTTATAACATAATGGCATTCATGCATATTAGCCGTATATTTATTGCTTATGTAAGACATGCCATATTGTGCCAACATTCGATTGCGGCTTGCTTAAGCACAAGGTAATAGCCACCTCTTCTAGAGCAGCTACGACATAAACAAACACTGAGACCCTAAGTGGCCATGCTATATCGGCGAGAAACAGTGGATATAGCGAAGCACCTAGGGAAACAGCAGCGATCTTCACTCCCCAGGTATGATAACTGGGATATACACCGAACTTAATTACCCCAAGAGATGCGGGAATCAGATAACAGGCAATAATCATATACAGATAAATGTCTTCACGGTGAACAATTTCCGACCAGAGCCACCAGGTACCAAAGCCAATGCTCAAATAAGTCGCCAAATCAGCCCAGGTATCCAGTTTAGGAATGTGCACGAAATAACTTCCTGAAGCAGCCAAGCTTGAATAATGAAATATCTCCCCTAAATTAAGGTTATCTTAATTTATTACTCAGTGGTTGTCTTATGTCATTTCCTTATAAAAAAAATATCGAAAAGTCGATGAAGAAATTTTATGACTCACTTTGTGAAAAAAATAAGCGACGGTATGCCGCCATTGAAAGTGAAAAATTATCTCATGGTGGCGTTAACTATATTTCAGCTTTATTAGAGTGTGACCCAAAAACTATCCGCCAAGGAAAAAAAGAACTCACCGAATTAGAACTGTCCAGCATTGTGTATTTCAGCTACTCAATAATTGGGAAACTTCAGTATATAAAAACACCACGACACAAGTTGGTAAAAAAAAGCTGCTTAAATATTTTAAATGGTCAAACATTACTGACCTCATTGATTAAACTCAGAATACTCGACTTCATCTACCTTTGCCCCCTGAACTTATAAATTAAATACCAGATCGGCAAACCCAGTTTGAATCGTCCTCCAACAAAGCGTAATGATGCATAACCACTAAAGATTCGCCGCCAGTGTTTGTCTAGTACTGTCTGATCTGCAGTGCTACGCAAAATATCGTCCATATAAAGCTTAATGGCTTTTTTTGCCATAAAAGTATGTCCCGATGCGGCGTTATCAATAGAAATATGAATATTAGCAATACCCGGATCGATCCCCCAGTATTTCCAGTCATCAACCAGCCTCATATGCCCCTTCCCCAGACCACTTAATTCGATAGCCATATTCAAGCCTAATAATTCCGGCAAAAATTTTTCAGAAAAACTGGATAACGTCAACATATAAACCGGCAGGTCGAAAGCACTATTCATAAAGCCTGAATGCTTAACAAATGCGTTACTATGTGCTGGCGGAAGCATGATGGACAAACTTTCCAGTAACTGTTGAAAAATATAGGGATGGTTTTTCTCCAGTTGCCCATTACCTATCTCATCACAATAAATATTAAACAGAATATCACTAATACCCGGGTTAATGCTTTGCAATACCTGGCTATTTTGTAACCAGCAACCATCAATCAAAATCATAGGAGCTATCTGCTCCAGCCCCCCAAATATAGGCATCCCTGGAAATCTTTGGTTTACCTTGTAATGGTTGATAAGCGCTTATTTCCTGCTGGTAAATAGTATCTATATAAGCATCAAACTGTTGATGACTGTAGTGTTTAAAAGGCAGGGGGTTAAACAAAGCTCGAGCGCGCAACCTGTTCCGCACCTTCGCCTGAGCAACTGGCAACACATCTGGAAACAAATCGGCATTGACCAGATAATAATACAATTCTCGGTTACTTAAATTTACATATTTTTTTTGCAACTGCCTGCTTACCGATGCAAGATTATTATTACTTACTACTATTTTTTGCTGCTCTTCAATCGCCTCTGGAGAGCCTTCTTCAAGTCCACTGTTCAACCAGTTTTTTATAATATCTATTTCAGACTGATCAAGCACTCCAAACATAGGTCCTTTAAAATCAAACAGCACCAACAATCGACTATGTTGTGGGCTCTTTTTATTAACATATTCTGATTGAGTTAATGCCAACAAAAACTCATTACCATTAGCAGGCAGCCCGGCAAACCATAAGTCCAGAGTTTTACCCTGCAACTGAACTTTCTGATGATGACCAATGGCTACTGGTGCTTTATCTAGTAACAGCTGGACCATAGCCTGTCGCGCTGTCCTGGGCGTGGCCATTTTCTTTTGCAAGCCATCCCTGCAGATTTGCATTTGCCGCTGATACAGCCAGAAACCTTTCTGTACCCGCTGCCAAAGCGGTTGTTGTTGCTCGGGAAATAGCCCCAGATAATTCAATATACAAGAGCGTAAAGGCTGCAATTGGCTTTCTGCCAACTGCCTATGAAGTTTAAAAAAAGGCAGTGCCTGTTGCTGATGCGGGAAACATACTTCAAGTAAAGTAGGGGTCTGACAATAAGCTAGAGTAAAACCAAGAATTTCAGGCAACAACACCCGGGGAAAGCGTGTCAGAGCAAGCTGGACAACTGCAAAATCGTATACTTCCGGGACCACTTCAGGTTGCTGGCTATAATCATAACTATGTAGAACGGGGGGTTCATGACCACTAGTCAGAATTAGCGCACGGTATAACTGTTGTATATTTGTTCCCTCACATCCTGCTCCTGCAAGCTGCAAATTAAGTGACATCAGTTGCACAGCAATATCAGACTGGCTATATATTTTGTAACCAGCAGACTTGCGTTAACTGGATCGCCGCAGTCTGATTAATACATGTATACAGATTATCCTGTGTCTGCAATGTCTCTGATAAGGGAGGAATTGCAGGAGTCTTTAATGAACCCAGAGGGTCATCATTTAATTCTATAGCCGAACACCCAAAATCAAGCGCCTTTATTCGCTGAACGATAAAAGCATAAGCGTTATGCATAACATCCTGATTATTCCCAGACTGATTCAGCTGATAAAACAATTTCCGGGTATCAATATCATTATTTTCCCATTGCACTGACTCACCCTCAAATGACTGGGTATATAACTCAGCTAAGGCAGGATCAAAAGCATGCTTATACTTATTCATCGTAGGGCTTGCATATTAAATAATCATTAACAACCAACGCATCCAGACCAGTACTTAAAAAAACAGCAAGAGCATCCTCCAACGAATGAACTAGTGGTTTGCCCATCACATTAAAACTAGTATTTAAAAGCATCGGAATCTGAGTTTGCTGATAAAAACAGTTGATCAATTGATAAAACCGCGGATTCCACTCCTGTTTGACAGTCTGCAGTCTCCCTGTACCATCCACATGACAGACGGCTGCTATTCGATCTTGCATATGAGCTCGAATACGTAGTGTTTTATCCATATAAGGGGATTCATGATAGCATTCAAAAAAATTATCGGCATGCTGATGCAAAACCGAGGGGACAAACGGTCGAAAGCTTTCCCTAAACTTAACTTTTTGATTAATATTATCTTTGGTCGCAGCAAATCTTGGATCAGCTAGAATCGAGCGGTTACCCAGTGCGCGCGGGCCAAATTCTGCCCTACCCTGTATCCAGCCGACCAATTGTCCCTTGCTCAATAATTTAGCAGTGGTTGCACAGATACTATCCGGTAAATGCTGAATATTCAGGGATCGATTATAACGAATTAAGTTTTTGACCGCCTTATCAGGAATTATCGATCCTAAATAAGGTGATTTAACAACTGAATTTGCTAGCGCTAAATCAGGCTGATCATGATGCAAAGCAAGCCAAGCAGCGCCTAGCGCAGTACCATCATCAGCAGGAGCAGAAGGAATAAATACCTGGGGAAAGTCGGTACGATCTTGTATCTGTCCATTAAAGGCTGAATTTAAAGCACAACCGCCACCCAGAGTGAGGTTTTTGCTACCCGTCTGTTGCTGTAGATGCTGCAACAACTTAGTCATCAATTCAGCAAAAAAATATTGCCCCGTAAACGCCAGATCAGCCGCTTTCTCTATTGGGTCTTGATCAAGCCGTTTAAAATTCTCCAGGTCTGCGATACTGGCAAACAGGTTTTTTGAACTATGCTGGCAATCAAAACCCTGTACTGAAATTGTAGCTGACAACAACTCATAAAGTTCCTGATTAAGCTTGCCATAGGGAGCCAGCCCTATCACTCAATGGCATTCGCTTAAGCCATTACCCCCTTCGGTTAAGAGCCCGCACGAATGCAATCGCATGAGAAATCACTTTACCCATTTCAAATCTACATCTGAAGTTTCCCAATAATTATTTATGGTAAAATTGAAACTATGCGACAACTATATGAAAAAAATAGTCTTTTCATTCGTTTCAAATGCTATTGCCTAA
>NZ_BDMN01000204.1 GCF_002189065.1 Bathymodiolus platifrons methanotrophic gill symbiont | reverse complement strand
AGCCATTGAGCCCCTAAGGCAGGCTTACCATTCCCTTTTCACAGCCCCCCCCTCCCGCAACTGCTTGAAAAAACAGATAATGCAGACTAGAGTTTCAGTGTATCTTGGGATCGTGTTACTTGAGTTTTTCAGCCCCTTTCACAGTCGTTACGCCCTGCACGTTGCCAGATATATAAAATATCCACCCCTGCTCCAAACGTGCCATCTTCTGCATTATAAAATTCAAATCCCGCATTCAAAACGACAATAAGCTTGCGGCTTATACTTTATACAAAAGATGCCTTAATGGGTTGTCTTAGCAGTTACCCTTGTTCGACAACACTGTCCTGACCTATCCCAAATCATCTTGATTCCAAAATAGGGGCTGAGCTTGTAAAGCAGAGGATTCAAATAATGCTTTCAAGTTGGATGCTAATTAAGATATAATTAACATTCGTTTGATTGCAAGAGTATCAGTCTTACTTTCAAGCTGTGGTGAGTGTTTAAGATCACTCATACACAACCTTTATAAAAGGCAAGAACCCAAGTACTTAAAAATGCTTGGGTTTTTTTTGCCTTTAAGCCCTAAACTTCATAAGTTAGGGAGAGTTACCTGAAAAAGGAAATATCAGGCTAGGTTTCCGATAACTTTAACTCATACAACTAGGACATAGCAAGGTTAGAATTAGATTAGTCTTCTAATAAGCCTTTCATTCATTCTCTGTTGGCAGAACTTTCTAGCTTGACAAGAGGTTCAAGGTCAAAAACTGTAGCCCACGGAATTCGGGGAAGGTGGGGCACTAAAAATATTTCTTTTGTTAAACACACACTTTCTTTTTACTGCCCCATAACAGATTGGTCAGAGAAGTGTTCCGGGGGCTGTAAGTTTTCGAGCCATCTGATTTTGAGACCCCTGAATAACCTGTTTTTATCCGTTTCACAGACGACCTTTTGTGTTGGTTCTGTCGCAAAAAAAAACAAAATCACCCTCTTACCTACGATCATAAGATTAAATTTCAGCCAAATAAGGTTCGCATGTTCAACTAAAAAGGGTGCGACTTTTCAAGTGATTATTCTCTCGAATGTCATATTGTACCTGACTTTCCCACTAGTTTATCGGATGGGATGAGAAAGTTTTTCTCCTGGATGGTGTCTTATCCATTGGTTGCATAAAAACAGGTTACAGTTGATTTTTACACAAATGTTTATTTTTTTGCGACAGAACCTAAAATTTGTAGATGGCGAGAAATAGGCGCGCCACCGCGCGCCTCATGATAGATTTTGGGACTCCATGTCACAAAAAATCGATTCACCACGCGGCGAATCATTTGTGCCCTGGTCCGCCCCGCGGGTTCTGTCGCATAAATCCCCCTTCCCGACGTTATCTGCTATCATAATTCTCAATTTCAATAAAAGGTAGATCATATGCTCAGCTTCAAAGGCACTCACTTCCCAAAAGATGTCATTCTTTATGCTGTTTTCTTTTATGTCAGGTATGGCGTTTCGTATCGCGACCTTGAAGAAATTATGGAAGAAAGAGGTGTTGAAGTGGATCATGCTACGCTCAATCGTTGGGTTATCCGTTATTCTCCTGCCATTGCTGTAAAAGCTAAATCTCAGAAACGAGAAACCAATAAATCGTGGCGCATGGATGAAACGTATATCAAAGTGAAGGGGCAGTGGACCTATTTATACCGAGCTGTTGATAGTCACGGTGATACGCTTGATTTCATGCTTTCTGAGCGCCGTGATGAAGAGGCTGCAACCGCATTTTTCAAACAAACGATTAACAATAATGGATTTCCTGATAAGGTCGTTATGGATAAAAGTGGCGCTA
>NZ_BDMN01000203.1 GCF_002189065.1 Bathymodiolus platifrons methanotrophic gill symbiont | reverse complement strand
TTGGACGATGGGATGTAACCGAGTCTGTAAAACAATTAATTGATAATGGCCTTATTGAAAACTTTATTGAGCAGGTTAAGCCCTTTATTACACAGGAAGTGGATAAAATTGATGAGAATTTTAGAAGGGAGCTTGAGTGGTTTTATCCATATGGTGCTGTTAGAGAAACCCTTATTAATGCATTAGCACATAGAGAGGAGTTACATGAACACAACAATTGTCATATTTGCGAACTCAGTAAAACACAAAAAACATTGTGTTGCTGGTAAGGTGGTGAATTCGAACCAATGGATTAGACCAGTTTCTAACATGGAGGGAGCAGCACTATCAGATAAACAATGTCTTTGTAAAAACCCTCATGGGGAATTCAATGTAAAACCTCTTCAAAAAATTGAAATGAATCTCTTTCGAGCTGTACCACTAATAAGCCAGCCAGAGAATCATCTCATTTCTGGACAAATTTGGCAGCAAAAATATAAGGTCGATGAAAGTGAGATTTCAAATTACTTGGATACTCCTGAAAGCCTTTGGGGTTCAGATAATAAAGTCATTTACGCCCAGATAGAAAGTAAAACCATTGACATACATCAATCACTTTATCTCATACAAGCAAGCAACTTATGTCTCTGTAAAGATGATGATAACAGGCGCGCTATTTTCAATTATGCTGGGATAGAATATAATTTGCCCGTGACAGATCCGAATTTTGAAAAGCAGCGAGTAGAACCAAAGAACCAACAGATTCTTTGCGTCAGTCTTGGTGAAAAATATGATCCCGCAGGTGGCAATAATTATTCATGCTATAAGATTGTTGCTACAATCTTATAAACAGGCGCGCCATGCTACCTCACGAAATTTAGGGACTCCTATCACCGTAATTCGTTCACCTACGCAGCGAATAGGAGATGCTCCAGCCGCCCTGCGTCCGCCACAGACTGTGAGCACAAAGCAGCTCAGTCATGGCTACCACAAATGGCTCTACGGCTTTCGGGATAAAATTTTAGCCTCCCTAGCGCACTTCGGATTGGCAAATTTCCCTGCGCCTTTTGGAGACTATCATCCCGTCTGGGGCTGACAGCAAAGGAAAATTTATGAAGACATTTACTATTGGTTTCACTCAAAAAGGAGCAAATAAATTCTTCACGATCATTAAAGAAAATAATGTTTCTAGAATTATTGATGTCAGAGTGAATAATGTGTCCCAGCTTGCTGGTTTTGCTAAGCGAGATGATTTGAAGTTTTTTCTTTCTGAATTATGCAATGCAGATTATATTCACCTTGAAGAGTTAGCACCTACAAAAGATATTCTAAGTGATTATAAAAAGAAAATTATCACATGGGAAGATTACGAAGATAAGTTTCTAAACTTGATTGCTAAAAGAAATATTGAACGTTCGGTTGATAAATCAATGTTAGATAATGGTTGTTTATTATGTAGCGAGCATAAGCCTCATTTTTGTCATAGAAGGCTTGTCGTCGAGTACCTGAATAAGCATTGGAATACAGATATTGAGGTCGCGCATTTGATATGAATTCACAAGACACCCCTACTATCTTAATTGCTTACCCTAAAACATTTTTATGCTATGGGAAATTTGAAAGAAAATTATCAAATATTCTTTCAAATTTAAACCAGTTTTATATTGCCTATTTGGCAGATGACCATAATTTTATTAAAAAACATTTATCGTCTGATCAAAGAGTAAATGATGCAATTACATCATCAATCGGTGAAGAACATTTAGACAGAATCAGTCATGCAATCATATTTAATGATGGAAAGACATTTAACCATTTAATAGAGAATGTCAAACTTCAAGGAGTGAAAACAAGAATAATTGATGCGGGTATAACCAGAGTGGTTAACAAAGATAAAGGAGAAGATTTCGATGTTTATATCGGTCGAGGTTCAGATTGGGGTAATCCACATGCCGTTGGGTTTGGTGCGTCCCCAGGGGAAGAGCAAAATGATAGAGAAGAAGCAATAAGAAAATTCAAGTACGACTTTGAAAAAGGTTATCTTAAGAAAAACAAAGAAGATGCGCTTAAACTAAAAGGTAAGATATTGGGTTGCCATTGTAAGCCTTTAGCTTGTCATGGGGATGTAATTTCTGACTATCTAAATTCGTTAGATGATGGAAAGTAGCGGTATAAATGCTTCTGTCGCAAGAACTTATTTCATAATCATGATGGAGAATTGCAAGATGGTATCGCAGAAGCTTTTATTGAATGGGCAAAAAGTGAAGAATTGCCTTTCTGGATAGGGGATTAAGGGTGCAGGTTTCAATAATTAAAAAATCTACCATAGTCAGTGCCTTTAGGATAGATGCTGAATGCTACCAAGAAAAATATATCTCAGCACAAAAAAAACTATTGAGGCTAGAAAACACGCGATTAGGAGATGAGGTTTCCACATTTCGCAAAGGAATATTTGACATAAAGTCCGAGTGTTATTCAGCTTCTGGTATCCCTTTCGTTCGTATTGGTAATTTAAAAAACTTCATTATAGAACAAGGGGATATTATTCACATACCAGAAGCTGAACATCTAAAAAATTATAAAACAGCTTTAAAGAGAGGGGATATTATTTTAAGTAAAACCGCTTGTCCAGCCGCCTCTTTTGTGGATTTGGATGAGTGTAATACGTCACAAGATACTATCGCATTAAAGCTGAATAATAATTCTAGGCTTAAAAGTGAATATCTGGTCGTCTTCCTCAATTCAAAATATGGCTTTGACCAGATGCTGCGTTGGTTTACTGGTAACGTTCAGATGCATCTAAACTTGATAGATAGTAAAAATATGGTGATACCTATTTTAGATACACTTCAAGAGAGTATTAAACCTATATTCTCTAGTGCTATTAGCCTAAAAACAAAGTCGGAAATAGAACTTAAACAAGCCCACGATATTCTCCTTTCTGAACTCGGCTTAACTAACTGGAAACCGAAACACAAATTATTTTTTATTAAAAACTATTCTGATACTGAACAATCAAAGCGCATCGACGCGGAATATTTCCAGCCAAAATATGATGAGATCATCAATGCGATCAAAGCCTATAAGGGCGGTTGGGGTACACTGGAAAGTTTAGTTACTTTGAAAAACAGCAACTTTACCCCTAGTGATATAAAGACTTATCAATATATAGCACTAGCAAATATAGCTGGTAATGGTGAAATAACGGATTGTATGACTGACGAAGGACAAAACCTTCCTACCAGAGCAAGGCGTAAGGTCAATACAGGTGATGTGGTTGTATCGTCAATTGAAGGTTCGCTATCAAGTATAGCCATTATAGGAGAAGAGTATAATGATGCTCTTTGCTCTACAGGCTTTCATGTCATTAACTCAAACCATCTTAATTCTGGAACACTCCTTGTTTTGCTGAAAAGTTTCGTTGGTCAATTACAGCTAAAAAAGGGATGCAGTGGAACTATTCTAACAGCAATTAATCAGAATGCGTTTAGTAGAATACTCCTACCTATTCTACCACAAGCTCAGCAACTACAAATACAGCAAAAAATTACTGAATCTTTCGAACTACGCAAACAATCAAAGCAACTTCTCGAAAATGCTAAACGAGCCGTTGAAATAGCTATCGAACAAGATGAAAGCAAAGCTATTCAGTGGTTAGATGCTCAATTAGTCTGAACCTGATTACTTACGCTATCAGCCCGTCCGGGGCTGATAGCGAATGTGTCATGTTTGACTGTGGTTAAAAATAACACATACAGACCGAAGATTCTCTAAAATGAGGGACAGATGCCCTGTATAGAATTTTACAATACTAGAATAGATTTATCTGTCCGCCGCCTATCAGATATATAATAATAAAATTGAAGCTAAGGTAAGAGATGGCACAGTTAATGACAGCCCTTTATTCATTGTAGGAGGTAAGTGGTGGCAAAATGGAAACTAAATATTACCTCTAAAATCTGCCGGGATCAGTATCCTGATCTTTAAAGCCCTTCTTTAACCCGGGTATTATTAACATTCTCAGTGGTTTAGTTTTTTAACAGCCTTTTTTTACTCTATTCGCGAAGAATCAGGCCATATCAGAGGCGATTATCTACGCTGATAGCGGAGTTAAAAATATACTTGTTTATTTAACCACTCTAAAAGCGTAGATATTCCTATCTAGTGAGTGTCGAATTGTAGATTATCCCGGTGATGGCACGATCTTTAAAAATTCCAACGATCTCCCGGGCGCACATCCCTGTGTAAACAAGTTTCCGAATCCAGAGGATTATGAATACCTCAGTTGAAGCCCTCTTGTCTGTTTGGGTTCTGTCACATAAATCCCCCTTCCCGACGTTATCTGCTATCATAATTCTCAATTTCAATAAAAGGTGGATCATACGCTCAGCTTCAAAGGCACTCACTTTCCAAAAGATGTCATTCTTTATGCTGTTTTCTTTTTGTCAGGTATGGCGTTTCGTATCGCGACCTTGAAGAAATTATGGAAGAAAGAGGTGTTGAAGTGGATCATGCTACGCTCAATCGTTGGGTTATCCGTTATTCTCCTGCCATTGCTGTAAAAGCTAAATCTCAGAAACGAGAAACCACTAAATCGTGGCGCATGGATGAAACGTATATCAAAGTTAAGGGGCAGTGGGGCTATTTATACCGAGCTGTTGATAGTCACGGGGATACGCTTGATTTCATGCTTTCTGAGCACCGTGATGAAGAGGCTGCAACCGAATTTTTCAAACAAACGATTAACAATAATGGCTTTCCTGATAAGGTCGTTATGGATAAAAGTGGCGCTAACTATGCAGGATTAGCCAATATTAACCTCTTGTTAATCCTAGCAGGGTTTACCACTATGATCGACATATTACAGGTTAAATATTTGAATAACATCATCGAACAGGATCATCGCTTTATCAAAAAAATAACAAAACCGATGATGGGCTTTAAAGCGTTTCACTCCGCCCAAGCAACAATTGAACGAATTGAAACGGCACATATGATCCGAAAGGGACAGTTGGCTGAGGAAAATATTCCTGCTTATAAGCAGTTTATGGCTTTAGCAGGATAGTTATGCCTGAAGACCAGGAGGTCTGTGCTTTTGATAATTATTGCGACAGATCCCTAATATGAACCATTTAAACCCAGAATTTTAATCTGCCGTCAATGCGTAACTCCTATAGGAATAGAAATGCTTAAAAAAATAACGCTGAAAGGTGAGCAGAAAAAAGCTCTTTTCTTGCCTGCGACTAATCCAATACAAATAAAGGGGGGTGCTGGTAGCGGAAAGACTACAGTAGCTCTTTATCGAGCAAAGCACTTACTTGAAACGCAAAGCACTCTATTTAAAGAAGCAAAAGTAATTATTTTTACTTTTAATAAAACTCTTGCAGCCTATATAAAGGCTGTAAGCCCATATATAAATGGGGGCTATAATAATACAAGTGATGAAATAACGCCCCAAATATCTGACGGACTAAATGTTCAGGTTGTTAATTTTCATAGCTGGGCTTATAGGTTTGCAGGGATAGAGCCCAACAAAACTATTATGAATAGGACTCAAATTGAGATTATTAGTCGCATAATCCATCAAATGGATTCAGATACTTCAAATGTTTTAGGTAAAAGCCCTGAATTTTTTCAAGAAGAAATATCATGGATAAAAGGGAAGTTATTTAATGATAAAAAAGAGTACCTTGATGCCAAAAGAATTGGAAGAGGTACTTCGGATCGAATTACAGGGAAGGATAAGATTGTTATTTGGGAGGTATACAATAGATACAGTGCGGAACTACAAAATAGTGGGAAAGTAGATTTTGATGATTACGCTATTTTATGCCTCAATAAAATCAATAATACTCTAATTTTCTCACCACCATTTACCCATATCATAATTGATGAAGCACAAGATTTAAATAAAGCTCAAATTCTTACTATTTCAAAAATAGTTGACTCTGAGACAAATAGTCTATCAATAATAGCTGATGCAGCTCAAAGGATTTATAAAAGTGGTTTTGTATGGAGTGAAGTTGGCATAAATGTTCGTGGCGGAAGAACTATAGAGTTTAAGAAAAATTATCGAAATACAGTGCATATTGCCAACGCTGCCCTATCCTTACTGAGTCATGAAGATGATAAATCTGAATTCACTGAAGTTAAAACAGCATTGAAAGGTGGAAGTAAACCAAAGGTTGGTTATTTTAATAGTTCTAGTGAGCAATTGAATTGGTTAAATAAAGAGCTTCATATGCTTAGTAGTAACAATGATATTGACGGCACTGTTATCTTACATAGAACTAATACTGGTGTTAAGGATTTAAACGCTTCTTTATCAGAGCTTGGTTATTCTACAGAGCTTGTTAAATCAACAAGCTCTGTGAACTATGAAAGTAACAGTATAAAGATATGTACTATGAGTTCAGTAAAAGGATTAGAATTTAATAATGTTTTTATTATGGATCTAAATGATGATGTTATTCCATTTCCTCCTGGATTTATAAGTAACGAGGATGAATTACATATTTCAACAGAAAGAAGGTTGTTATATACATGTATGACAAGAGCAAGAAAAAGTTTGTATCTTCTTGGTAGTGCAAATCCTTCTCGTTATTTAAGTGAAATTAGAAGTAACTTGCTAGATGATATAAGTAGCTCAGAATCGATGAGCAATATAGATACTAGATTTGATGATGTACCATTTTAGGACTTACGCATCAATACCTTCGCCAATTTTAATTTAAGCCAAAAATGACAATCTTACACCTATATAAATCAATAGCTTATAGGATGTAAAATTCATAAAAATGAGTGCATTTTCATTTTGGCGAAGGTATTGACGCATAATATGAATTTAAAACCTAATTACCCTAGTTTCATATCAGAAATAGATAAAAAGAGTATTGCATATTTAATTCATTTTACTCCAACGCTAAACCTATATAGTATTTTAGAACAAAAAGAAATAATGAGCAGGTCAATGTTGGAGAAATTGGATATTGAGCAGTATGATATTTTAGATTACGTGCAATTTACAGACAATGTTAGATACGATGATAAGAGATATATTAATTTATCTATTTCATCGCCAAACACTTTTTTATTCTCTAAATTTATGAATAGAACAGCCAATGATATGAGTATTAATTGGTGTGTTTTGAAAATAAATCCAAAGCACATTTATGATGCAGAGACATTATTCTCAGTTACTAATGCTGCATCTACTGCCGCAAAAAATCAATATGGAATATCAGGAGACATTGATAAGTTTAAAATGCTCTTTGCAGAAGAATTAAGCTTTAGCAGCTTTAATGGTAAGAGGGATATTGTAAGAAATAATATTTTAGATAAGTACCCCACAGATATGCAAGCTGAAATTTTAGTGAAAAATACTATCCCTTCTTCCAGTATTGTTTCTGTTTGCTTTAAAGCAAGTGGTGACTTGGCTGAGGCAAAAGCGGCAATGTTAGAGTTCGATACAAGCAATTTTATTGTTGCCCCAGAAATATTTTTACCAAATAAACGCATATGAATGCACTAACAAAATATAAAGGAAGCATGAAACTTGCGGCTATTGGGGATGCTTTAGGGTGGGTGACAGAATTTGAAAAGACCCCAGAAGATTTAGAAAAAAAATATGGAGTTAGTTTTATAACTAAATATTTTGACTGGAAAAAGACAGTAGGAGGAGGGTTTTACAGCTATGAAGATGATATAAAATCTGGCTCATATTCAGATGATACGCAATTACTACTATCTGTTGCTAGATCAATAAAAGAAGATGGTACTGTCAATCAGGTCTACTTTTCAAAAATAGAGCTACCAAGTTGGCTTTTATATGCACGGGGTGCAGGACGAACTATAAAGAATGCTGCAAGAAAAATAGAACGAAAATCAGCGACATGGAATAATAACTTTTTTACATTTAAGGCTGGGAAAGCAACGATAGACTATAGAGAGAGTGGCGCAAATGGTGCAGCGATGAGAATCTTACCTATAGCACTAGCCAATTTTGGTGATATAGGTAAAATTAAAAAAGAAATTTTTTCAAACAGCATAATCACACATGGTCATCCAAGAGCAATTGTAGGTGCTATGTTATATGGAATTGCTATTGATATAACTCTTCAGTTATCACCAAAAAGCTTTGACTACAAAACTTTTCTTACAATGTTAGGAAAGGATATTCATACAAAATTATCTATTCCTTTTATTGATATTCCTGAGTTAAAGTCATGGGAATTAGAATGGAATAAAAATGACACTGGCATGGTATTTAAAGAGCTATACGATGATGTTGTATTAGAAGTTCAGCAATATTTGAGAGATACTTATAAGTATATAAAAGAAGGTATTTCAGATTATGAAGCTTTATCAAAGTTAGGTTGCTACAAATATGAAACAAAGGGATCAGGTATATCTACAGTTATTGCTGGAATATTTTTTGCCTGCAAATATTCAAATGAGCCATTAAAAAGCATTGAAAATGCTGTCAATTCAACTGGAACTGATACAGATAGTATTGCTGCATTTTCTGGAGGTCTGGTAGGTGCATTGAACGGACAAAAAATTATTCCTGAACGTTGGAAAACTGTACAAGATATAAACTATATAGATAAAATCTCAGAAAGGCTTTTAGAAATATCTGAAGGTAGAGCAGAATTTAATGACGTACCTATTGAGGAAAATAATATATCAATTAATAATATTAACTCAGGTAATTACGAAGAAGGAAATAAGATACATTTTAATCCGTTGGGAAATGGTTGCATAACACGTATAAGTAGACAGGATGCAATAACAAAAGGAAAGTTTAATATTATTTTATCGGTTGATTTTGAGTCAGGTCAAAGCTGTGTATTTTCAAAGTTATTAAGTGTAGATAATGAATCCATTAATGATGCGCCTCTAAATGACTGGTTAATTAATAGTCAGTTAAAGTTTAATATCGAAGAATATAAAAATTTGGAAATTTTAAATAAGAACAAAGACTATGAAAAAATAATCGAGCTGCTGATAATAAAAATACCTGATAGGAGTGAATAATTAAGGCAGGCGCGGGTTCTGTCGCAATAATTATTAAAAGCGCAGACCTCCTGGCCTTCAGGCATAACTATCCAGCTAAAGCCATAAACTGCTTATAAGCAGGAATATTTTCCTCAGACAATTGTTCTTTGAACAGGTGATAAAGATCCAGGATTCTAATATGGATGCTAAATTTAACTCTTTGCTGTGGCACGATGCTCAGTTGCTATCAATTAGTATTGACCGCTCGAATGCCGGTAATAACGACATTATTACTTTGTGATTAAGTGGCCAAATGGAAATCAAAACAACATTGTTTTTAATGACTGCTACTTATTTGATGCAAGAATGAATTTTGGTGTTGTATCGGAAGAAAGTATATTGGAAGCTATATGCTTGGATGAGGGTGTCCTAATCCCTGATATAAAAAGCAAATGGCAGTCTTTAGAAGTGACATTAGATAATCTCCGTTGCTATCGAATTATCACTAATTCAACCAATAGCCAAATTTATATTTATGCGTTGTCCTATGCGTTGTCATAACGCAGATTCAGGTTCTGTCGCAAAAGATAAGTATTTGTGTAACCCCGGCTATAAACCTGTTTTCATTCCTCTCATGAAAAAAGCATCATGCAGGAGAATATACTATTACCTCATCGGGATAATTGAATGGATAAGCCAGGTATGATCTGGTGTTAAGGAAAATAATTACTTAAAAAATGGTACAATTTTTAGTTGAGCATGCAAA
>NZ_BDMN01000202.1 GCF_002189065.1 Bathymodiolus platifrons methanotrophic gill symbiont | reverse complement strand
TACTTACGGGGCTGGGGATGGATATGTATGGGCGCATAACTGCGAGAGCCTCGACGATAATACAACCATCTACATCCATGAATCTCTGAAATCATCTCAAGACTATATAAATAATGAGAAAGAAAACAAAAATGGTGATAATGAAAGATGTAAAGTCGTCGTTATAAAAAATATCGGTGTTGAAGAAACGGATCATTCGCATTCGGGGGTTGACTTTGCTGTAGAGAAGAAACATAAAGACTACACAAAGGATATCTTAGATTTTTTACTTCCACTTTTTTTATAAAACAGCGGGGACTATCAGCCCTCGCTAAGGTTATATCGCAAAAAATAAAATCACCCTATTACCTCCCCTGTCAGCACAGGACGGGATGATAGTCTCCAGAAGGCGACAGGGCAATTCGCTGATCCGAAGTGCGCTAGTAGCGCGCGAGGGAGGCAAGAATTGCATTCCGAATAGCCGTCCAGCCATTTGAGGTAGTCTTAACGGAGCAGGGTTTTGTGCGTAGTTGAGACGGACGCAGGGCGACCAGGGAATCTCCCATTCGCTGCGTAGGTGAACGAATTACGGCGACAGGAGTCCCGGAATTTCGTGAGGTAGCATGGCGCGCCTGATGGATATTCAGGCTCTTTTTTATTCCTCATCTTTGTTGTTTTCTATAAATTCTAAAATAAGCCCTCTAACCGCGTTTGAGTAGCTTTCACGCCCTATAGAACCTAAAAAGGCTTCCATTTCGCTAGGTGTGATATATACCATTTTACCCGCCGTTCTTCTTTCTTTAGGTTTACTCAATTCCAAAATTTGAGCGTGTGTCATTAAAACAGTAGCGTTAAGGTCAATTTCTCCCTCTTGAGCTTCTTTTGTAGCGTCCTTTAGGAGCTTAGATTTTCCGAGTACTTTTTTAGGCATGGTTGTTTCCGTTATAAAATATTGTCTAGGTGATCGTAGAAAGCCTTAATTTGTGGGATAAGGGTTTCTTTTATGCGGTGTTTCTCTAATCCGTCGCCAGCGTCCAGCAAGTCAAAGAGTGTCTTTTGGTAGTTTGCTAGCCTAGATATGTACCTAGAGGAATTGACTACAAAAATAGGATAATCAGGAAAGGTTTCCTCTAGGGCTTCCTTAACTTCGGGGATTAGCTTTGTAGCTGTGTTGTTTATCAGGATAACGATATTTTTGTTGTGTTCAGCTAGGGCATTAATCGTTCTTACGGCTGGTATGTACTCCGACTTAGATTGATAGGAGATAGGGACTACACAAGCGTCTACATAGCTAATAACGTCTACTAGACGGCTATCTATGTACCCTCCAAAGTCAAAAGTGATGCTGTCATCGTCATCTATGGCGATTTCCTCCCCTACCCCAATTTCTACAAAATCACCTTTCTTGAACATAGCTCCGTAAAGTTCTTTTGTGGCGTTCTGTACATCGTTAGTGTAGAGCTTTGTGCCCTTGTACTGAGCATATCCGATAGCGTGAGTGGTTTTTCCTTGCCTCCCTATCGCTGAGTAAAAAAGTAAGTTCATGGGGGTTGCCTTTAAAATATAATATCTCACATAGTATATCAAAAAATCTAAATCAATATATTAACATTATTGTATTAATATATCTGAGTTATTGTAATGCATATTATGAGTTATAATTGTTGATCTTATATTGCGGATATTTTAATCTTGCAAGTTTTTGCAAAAAATATTTACATTTGCAAGATATGCTATATCATCTCTACAATTGGTTTATTTTTTAATGAGGTGTGATTATGACTGCTACATCTATAAGTGTTTCTGCCAACATCCCTGTAGAGCTAGGAGAGATGCTGAATAAAGTTTCACGGGCTGAGGAAAGATCTAAAAGTTACTACATAAAAAAAGGGCTAGAGCAATTATTGAGAGATAGGCTAGAGGATTTAGAGGACTATCAAGACGCAAAGCAAGCGCATGATGAATTTATAGCCTCTGGTGAAAAATCTGTGCCTTTTGAAGATATTAGAAAAGAACTTAATTTATAAGATAAGCTTTCTCAATGTACAAAATAGAATTTGGGCAAAGAGCTAAAAAGCAGTTTTATAAGCTAAGTCGTGAAGTGCAAGAAAGGCTTACAAAGGCTATTGACGAAAAACTATCTGTAAACCCAAAAGAATATTTAATTCCTTTAGCTGGAAACAAGGCAGGGCTTTATAAATTCAGGGTAGGGGATTATAGGCTTTTGTGCTCAAGAGATGATGAAGAGCTTCATGTTTTGGTTGTGAAAGTTAAACATAGGCGAGAAGTTTATAGAGGGTAATTATGAGCACAAAGCAAATACACGTATCCCGTCTGACGTGGAGCCCGATCAAGCAACCGGCGAGGTAGAGTACCATCGCCCCCCAGAGTTTTCTAAACCCATGACTTCTGCTGGAGATGTTATATCTGTGATGGAAAACTCAGATAAGGACTTGATTATTTATGATGCTCAAGCGAGGGTTAATGGCGAGGTGGATGAGGGGTTAACGTACTCCCTATCAACCACTGAGTTTGAATCGCGGTTCCAGTACAGGTACCTATTCCGAATAGACTCTAGTACAGGTGAAGTTAGATTGACAGAGAGTCCCGATTATGAGGATTACTTTCGGTACGGATTCACTGTACATGCGACCAGCGATGCAGGTCTAGTTTCCGACAGGAATGTGACCTTGAATATTCTAAACCTGGACGAGGGTGGCAAGATAGCGAGAACCAAGTCCCGTTGGGGCAGCGGGCAGTACTACCCAGTATTGTTTGCTGGCAGGGTGGACGACGAGCGTGGTGTTGACAGAAAATCCCTTGAGTATGAGTGGCTAGGAGACAACGTCATAATCGAGGGCGAGAACACAGATTCCCTTTATATAGTGGATGAAATATCTAACCAGAGGATTGTTGTTAGAGTCCACTACACCACCCGGGATGGGGTGTCTAAGAGTATTGACTCTAAAGGGGTTAGAGACAATGTGGATCCCGTTGTAGACTGGTTACAGTGGAAACGCTATGTTCCAAGCCAAGTCGCGGCCCCTTTATTGTTTATAACGTCCGCGCGTTTGATGCTGGACGTGGCGAGGACGTAGGCATCACATACTCCTTGTTAGAGGAGGGGGATTATGAGTATTTTAATATAGACTCTAACACGGGTGTTATTTCCTTATCTAAGTTAGAACCTTTGGACAAAAAGGTTTATCAGATCAGGATTTGGAGTAGAGATGAAATTGGAAATTGGGCTATTCAGAGCGGGAAGGTGATTGTTGCGGATACAGGTTCTGACGCACCCCCCCCTAAAGAGCCTATTACCCAAGATCATAAGATTTAATTTCACTCAAAGTAGGTTGGTTCTTTTGCGACAGAACCCAAACTTTCCGATATCTCCTTTTAAAATTCGATACCGATACTTCGGCACAAAAACAATGTGGTACTGGCAAAACCAGATAACATGTGATAATTTTTGAAATCTGCTCATTTGTATCTCCTAGTTAAATTGCGGGAACAACTTAACTACTTGATACTCTTGAGCAGACTTTTACGCAAAGCTTTTTTACCCCCGCCCACAGGGCGCGGTTACCTAAGTTGTAATGTAGAAAAAAGTAATTAACTTGAGGAAATCAAATGATTGAAAAAATAAAAATTGCAGTAATCGGAGTTAGCTTGTTGTTTAGCATGCACTCAGTACAGGCAAAAATGTCAGCAGAGGATATTCAAGAGAGAATATCTTTACTATCAGACGCTGGTATACATACGGATTCCTGGCAGCACGAGTCCTATGTAGCAATCTATTCGGATAAATGCTATGATATAAACGAGCTTGATACTGTGAATGTGTATGTCTATAGTATAGACACACCAAAATTTGATAATGCTATAACGGATCTTACAGAGGAAAGTATTAATTCTTGTACTATAGTCGCGATCATGATGGATATAGAAACTTACGGATGGGGCATTGATAGCAAAGGATACAATAATTTCTATGAAGGAACGGAGCTGTGCGCATCGGGTGGTTTTCTCACAAGGAGAAATCAAAAAGGTGATTTACCCTTCAATGTATACTTCGATCCTGCCAATGATGCAGTAGAAGAAGAACCAATCCCGTATGATCCCGTAGTAGAAGATGAAGAAGAAATCATAATAGAATCCCCTTTCTGAAAACAAGCGAAATGTAAGTTATGAAATTAATTAAAATAATTATAGCCTTAGTGTCGTTATCAACAACTAATGCGGTTAATGCAGCACAGGATGAGTCTGAGGAAAATATGCCTGCTTATAAGCAGTTTATGGCTTTAGCAGGATAGTTATGCCTGAAGACCAGAAGGTTCTGCGCTTTTGATAATTATTGCGACAGAACCCTTCGCTTAGGCTCCGTTTCCCTGATTTTCAGCGTTTGTCCCGCTTTAGACGGGAAGACTCATTTTGCTTTTGGTGGTAGCTTAGGTTTAGGCATTGGAGAAGGCTTTAGCTCCCCGAGTATTTCAGGTGCGAAAGTTAGACCTCCGAAGAAAGCCATCTCTTTTCCTCTATTCAAAATGTTTAATATTTTTCCTGTTAGTGTCTTGGGCTTTTCATCTTCTTTCTTTTTGTCTTTATCGACCTTGTTATAGTCCGATTTTTCCTTTTCGTCTTTATCCTTATTTTCGTCATCCTTGTCATGGGTATTGTCATCCTTATCTTCTGGTTCTGAATCGTACCCTTCATCATGTGGTTTGTTCTCGAGCTTGGGTGTATTTTCAGTAAAACCATTGTCACTTCCTTGTTTTATGGCTGGTTCATCATGAATTGTTGGTTTTTTACTTGCATTCTGTAGCTCCATGCCTGACCCACCTTCTGTGTCTGATAGTCCTTGTGTTACATCAGTGGTTTTTATCACACTATCAACTACTTGCTTGGTGTTATTAACCGCTTCTCCTACGTCCTTAGAAGCGTTTAATGAAGTGCCAACAGAAGAAGTAACACTCTCTGTTATGACATCACCCATCATATCTAGATCCAATGCTTCAAGTGGAGCAGCCGCACCGTCTGTTACAATAGCCAAAACTATTCCTATCAGAACAGTAACGGCCTCTTCAAGATCTTCAACGCCCTGTCCGCTTGGATCGGAGTATTTTATTGGATTTGACCTGCTGTAAATGTACTGAGAAAAGTCTTTTTTTAAAGGGTCTTGCGCTAAGAATTGCCCAAGATAGCTTGAATAGCAACGATACGTCATGCAGGTTATATTTGTTTCATCAATACTTTGTCTATCAACAAAACGTGGGCTGGCCATAAGCGAGCTTGACAAAGCTATAGCTAGCGTAGTGCATGCTATTTTTTTCATATTTTTATGTATATACATTATGAATTAACTACCACGCTTATAAAAGTAACTGCTCATACGCAGGCATATTTTACTCAGACAATTGCCCCTTTCGGATCATATGTGCCGTTTCAATTCCATCAATTGTTGCTTGAGCGGAGTGAAACGCTTTCGCTGTCATCCCCGGACGGGCTGATAGTCGCAAAAATAGCTACTCCCCGAGATTTTCAGCGAAAAAATGACATTCTTTTGGAAAGTGAGTTCCTTTGAAGCTGAGCATATGATCCACCATCTATTGAAATTTAGAATTATGATAGCAGATAACGTCGGGAAGTGGAATTTATGCGACAGAACCAGTGGAACATGCTACGCCCAATCGTTGGGTTATCCGTGATATCCGTTATTCGCCTGCTATTGCTGTAAAAGCTAAATCTCAGAAACGAGAACCCAATAAGGAGAAAAGGTTGTCCTTTGGGGCAACTGACCACTGAAACTAAACCTCAAAAGGATATAATCGGTAATGAAGAATTACAAGTAAAACGCTTTGAGGCGGGTAAAACTTACACAATTCAGGTATACATGCAAGACTTAGATGATGAGGGATTCGCTTGGGTGCATGTTTGGCGTAGCCTTAGAGAACCTATCCACATGTCATAATTAAATAATATCGGTTCTGTCGCATAAATTCCCCCTTCCCGACGTTATCTGCTATCATAATACTCAGTTTCCAAAGATGTCATTCTTTATGCTGTTTTCTTTTATGTCAGGTATAGCGACCTTGAAGAAATTATGGAAGAAAGAGGTGTTGAAGTGGATCATGCTACGCTCAATCGTTGGGTTATCCGTGATATTCTCCTGCCATTGCTGTAAAAGCTAAATCTCAGAAACGAGAAACTAATAATCTGAGGAAAATATCCCTGCTTATAAGCAGTTTATCGCTTTAGCAGGATAGTTATGCCTGAAGATCAGGAGGTCTGCGCTTTTGATAATTATTGCGACAGAACCAAAATTTAGGAGAATGATTTGTTATTCAAAATAATGCCTTTAAAACTGAGCATATGAACCTTCTTTTATTCGAATTGGGACTCATGATAGCAGATAAAGTGGAGAAGTTAACTTTATGCGGTAGACCCATTATCTTGAGAAAAATAATTCTAATATATCTATCATTATTGCCAAATATAGCACAGGCCGATAGGTTTATTGACCGTCCGAGATCAGGAAATATTAGCCATCTTAATGCGAGATACTTGGACCTCATAACAGGACGGTTTCTCACGCAAGACATGCGAAAACAGTTTTTCTCCCATTACGTGTATGGTAATGGAAGGGTCATCTTATCATCTGACCCTTCTGGGGAGGTGAATTTGGATTACAACGCAGAGAAGCTTATTTTTGATTCGTCGAGGACTCCGCAGGTAGTTCGAGGTTCATCAGCGCCTATTTCTGTCCCACATGAAAAAATAACTGCAGCCCATGACGCTGAGGAAGCAAAGAACACAAAGTCAGGGAATGAAATTATACAGGCGAGCAGCAGTCAAGGAAACCATTCTGAGGCAGGAAAAGATATGAGTGGGGAGGAGCATAACGACACTCCAAGAAATGAGGCAGGAAAAGATATGAGTGGGGAGGAGCATAACGACACTCCAAGAAATGAGGCAGGAAAAGATATGAGTGGGGAGGAGCATAACGACCTTTCACTGTTAGAAGATATGACCGCCCCCCCTGACCCAGTGCCGCTGCCGGATGATGATGATGATAATGATGATGATAATGATAATGTAAAAGCTTATCAAGAAAAACTGAGACGCATAGGTGCTGCCAGATCAATAGAGGAATATCATCAGATGGTAAATACAGTCTATTCGCCACATACACATACGCATAAACCTAGGGTTATGACTGAAGAGAGACTGAAGGCCATGGGGGGGATTCTTGCGCTTCCTCCTAAGTAACTTCTCATTATCCACAGGCAGCGGCCGCACCGATGACTTCAGATAACGGAGGAATATCTCCTACACCCAGCAAATGGTAGCCTAAAAAGAGAATTAAAGGTAAGAACGCCCTTTGAAGCTCTTCCAGGCGCGCCATGCTACCTCACGAAATTCCGGGACTCCTGTCGCCGTAATTCGTTCACCTACGCAGCGAATAGGAGATGCTCCAGCCGCCCTGCGTCCGCCACAGACTGAGCACAAAGCAGCTCAGTCATGGCTACCACATATGGCTCTACGGCTATTCGGGATAAAATTTTAGCCTCCCTCGCGCGCTATCGCGCACTTCGGATTGGCAAATTTCCCTGCGCCTTCTGGAGACTATCAGCCCGTCCGGGGCTGACAGCGGTGGAGTCGTTGTTTTGTCGGAATCTAAGCGTTAGCGCAGGTGAAGACAAATTCAACCACTATGCACTAAAAGTGCATAGATTGCTCTTGGACTGAAAGTCCACTACTACTCAAGGAGCATACTTCCTAAATCCTTGTTTGATGGGTTTCTATGGTGCTCTAAATACTCTTGTACCAACTCTTCCGTTACATTACCCGTTGTCCAGGCTCCATACCCTATTGCCCAAGAATGTTTCCCCCAATATCGTTTTTTCAATTCGGGAAACTCACCTTGCAGGATTCGAGAGGTTCTACCCTTTACTCTCTTCACAAAATTACTAACTGATAATTTTGGGGGATATTCTATATGCATATGGACATGATCTTTACTCACAACACCTTTTAGAATCCTTACATCTTCAGCATCACAAACCTGCATCACTAACTCTCTACAACGCTTTTGGATATTACCTTGCAAAACAGGGTAGCGATATTTAGTCACCCAAACTATATGTACCATTAGTATACTTACTGTATGACTACCGTGCCTTTGTTCATTCATTAACACATTGTACAAAAAAGTGTGTATCAACTAAAGTCTTGCACTAAAGTGCATAGTTTTTACTAGCGTCCCGAGACAATAAAAGACATTCCGAAACGCCGTCCAGTCATTTGAGGGAGTGCTACGAAGCCAGCGCCGAGTTTACGATGGTAGTGGCACGTACGCAGGACGTCTGTGGCTCCGACGGCATAAGCGTAAGCGTCTATTCTTCCCACCTAGACAGGCTACATCATTTGCTTTAAAGGCTTAATTTTTTCGATTAAGTTCCAAGGTAGAAATTGATCCAGTGCATCTGGTTCATAATGCCTACCAAGCCTGGGTAGCTCAGTGAGTAAATACTTTAGGTAATCAAACGGCCGCTGCCAGCCATGGAGAGCGAACGCGAGGGCTGGTAGTCCCCAGAAGGCGTAGGGCCGTTGTTTTGTCGGAATCGTAGCGCTAGCGTAGGTGGAGACAAAATAAAAGGCATTCCGAAACGCCGTCCAGTCATTTGAGGGAGTGTTACGAAGCCAGCACCGAGTTTACGATGGTAGTGGCGAAGTGGCACGTACGCAGGACGTCTGGGGCGCCGAAGGCATTAGCGGTCGCGTTAAGTTTTTGCCGCTTGCTTGGGCTGGGATGCCCAAAACAAGCTTTCGCAAAAATAGCGACTCCCCGCTCCAGATTGTTGGCCACCGCCGTTTGCACAAGGCTGTATAGCAGTGCACTGGCATTAGCACCCCGTGGCGTCTGATTAAACAGCCAGTTTTTACGCCCAATCACAAACGGTTTGATATGGCGTTCAGCGGCATTATTATCAACCTGTAAATTTCCATCCTCAATATAACGAACCAGACTATCCCACTGGTTAATGGTATAGCGTATGGCTTTACCTATTGAGCTGTCTTTTGCGGTTCTGGTAACATTGTCATCGCACCACTGCTTTAAGTCTTCCAGCAAAGGTTTGCTTTTTTCCTGGCGCAACAAATAACGCTGCTCTATCGTCAGGTCTTTAAATTGTTTTTCAAGTGCATAGAGACGAGTAAACTTGCGTAATGCAGTTTGTGCCATGCCCATTTTATCTTTACGGCTCGTTTTGGGCAGTGCGTTGAGAGCTTCATCGAATTTGCGACGTGCATGCGCCATACATCCGACGAGGGTACAGTTATCTGATGCAAGGGCGTGATAACCGGCATAGCCGTCCACTTGTAAGTGGCCAGAAAATCCCAGTAAAAAGCTAGCCGCATGCGCCCCCGCTCGAGTTGCCTGATAATCATACAAAACAATCGGCTGCCCGGACTCATGTCCACCACTCTGGTAGAGCCACATATACGATTTTGATTTCGTCTCTCGCCCATCCTGAATAACATTCAGCGGTGTTTCATCGGCCTGGATAATTTTCTGCAGGATCAATAGTTGATGCAGTCGATCATAAAAAAGAATTAAAAATTAAGGTCTAAAGAAATTATTTTATTTTTTTAACAGATAAAACGAAAGTTTCATTTTCGGCCTAATTAACTGGCTCTTGAACTTATCCCCTTTGAAAGCATAAAAATATAGGTCATAATCACCAGAGGTTGTCCTCTGGTGCGTTTTTATCGCTTAAATGTACAAACTACACAAGAAACTATTAACCCTATTCAAACCAGCCCTGACGCATGAACCTTGCAATTCCTCCTTGCAAACAACCAGGTTCAGGAATAAAGTTTTTCCATCCCGTTCGCGTCCTTAAGTGTATAGGGAATATGATTAACCCAGGTTATTTTTTGCTTTCGCCCCCGCCAATCAGCTTCATAGCTGGGGGTGTCAGGACCTTTCTGGGCATTAAAGGCTTTCCAAACGGACTTCAGGGATTTCTTTTTTAAAACGATCATGCTATCCCAGCCATGCTGAATGCAAAGCTCAAAGACCGGGCCATTGGACAAAGAGGGTTCTGTCGCAATAATTTTCAAAAGAGCAGGCCTCCTGTCTTCAGGCATAACTATCCTGCTAAAGCCATAAACTACTTATACGCAGGAATATTTTCCTCAGACAATTGTCCCTTTCGGATCATATGTGCCGTTTCAATTCCATCAATGGTTGCTTGAGCGGAGTGAAACGCTTTAAAGCCCATCATCGGTTTTGTTATTTTTTTGATAAAGCGATGATCCTGTTCGATGATGTTATTCAAATATTTAACCTGTAATATGTCGATCATAGTGGCAAACCCAGCGAGGATTAACAAGAGGTTAATATTGGCTAATCCTGCATAGTTAGCGCCACTTTTATCCATAACGACCTTATCAGGAAATCCATTATTGTTAATCGTTTGTTTGAAAAATGCGGTTGCAGCCTGTTCATCACGGCGCTCAGAAAGCATGAAATCAAGCGTATCACCGTGACTATCAACAGCTCGGTATAAATAGGTCCACTGCCCCTTCACTTTGATATACGTTTCATCCATGCGCCACGATTTATTGGTTTCTCGTTTCTGAGATTTAGCGTTTACAGCAATGGCAGGAGAATAACGTATAACCCAACGATTGAGCGTAGCATGATCCACTTCAACACCTCTTTCTTCCATAATTTCTTCAAGGTCGCGATACGAAACACCATACCTGACATAAAAGAAAACAGCATAAAGAATGACATCTTTTGGAAAGTGAGTACCTTTGAAGCTGAGCATGTGATTCACCTTTTATTGAAATATGAGAATTATGATAGCAGATAACGCGGAGAATGGGGATTTATGCGACAGAACCTATGGAAAAGGAGGTCTTTTTCATTTTCAAGACGGTTCACTGGAAAATGATGGGGGTCGACTTTTGTTTTTTTACCTTTAAAAAATAACCTAACCTAAGTTAGATAAGTTAAAGATAAGTTATATATGTTACAAGACTAAAAAATACTCTGTATGACTTGATATTCCTGGGATTCAAGAAATACAGTGTTAGTAAAGCTACGATACCTTTAGGAAAACTACGATAGTACTTTTTTTGAGGTAAATGACAAAAAAAGGATAGGTTGTTATTGATACATCGACAATAAAATGTATAATCATATCAGCTTTGGTTATTGATACATCGATAGTATGAGAGACGTTTTATTACCTGAAAGACATAAACAACAAAATTTTTTTATTTGTGATGTTTTTGATTCATATAAAGATGATACTGCTAGTATGGAACATCCTGTCTTTAGTCTTTCAACTAAACCAGACTTTAGAGTTCTGGTGTATGAAAATAATGGGTATAGGGTAGAAATAAAACCTAGTTATACAGGTTTGGCAACAATTCATGATAAGGACATTTTACTTTATTTAGCATCTAACTTAATGAATGCTAAAAATAATAATGAACCAATTGCTCAGGTAGTTAGATTTGTTGCATATGATTATCTAATTGCAACAAATAAGAAAACAAGTGGTATTCAATATAAACAGTTAAAAGATGGGTTGAGCAGGTTAAAAGGAACTGTTATTCAAACGAATATAAAGACTAACAATGTAGAGGTAACTCGTGAGTTTTCTTTAATTGATGAATGGGGAGTTGTTAAAGAAGATAACAACCAGAGGATGGTTGCTGTAGAAGTTAAGTTATCTGATTGGTTTTATAATTCAATATTAGGCAATGATGTTCTTACCATTGATAAAGATTATTTTAGATTAAGAAAACCAACAGAACGTAGGATATATGAGTTAGCAAGGAAACATTGTGGTAATCAAGTAACTTGGAAAATAAAACTTGGGAACTTAAAAATAAAGTTAGGAATTACCTCTCCGGTAAGAACATTACGTTTCAATATTAAAAAAATGGTAGAAACAAACCACCTTCCAGAGTACAACATTTCATTGGAAAATGATGTTGTAATGTTTACTAGGAAAGGAGCTACAAAGGAACAAAAAACATTCGATAAATTACCAAAACATATAAGTAATAAAGAAATTGAAAAGCATGCAAAACGTGGTGAAAGCTATGATCAAGCTAGAGGTAGACTTATGTTGAAAAAATTAAAAGAAGGAACAAAGTTAAAATAACTTTTCAAACGCTGAAAATCAGGGAAACGGAGCACAGCAAAGTGATGATTTTTAGTCCGCAGTAGGCGACAGGGAAATTTGCAGATTCGACGTGTGCGGCAGCACGCAAGAGAAGCTAAAATTTCATCCCGATAAGCCGTCAAGTCAGTGAGGGAAGTTTTAACGTAGCGGTTTTTGTGCGGAGTTGAAGCTGGACGCAGGACGTACTGGGGTATTCAATTAATTCGCCCGAGCGGAATGAACCTTTGGATATGGATGTCCAAAGGCGATATATAGCGAGGATGGCGCGCCAGCATTATTTATGATAACTACAATTTTTGCTACAAAATCATCTACAAAAACCAGTATTGCCGTATCAACAGCTATTTACCTTAAGAATAAAGGAGTGGATGTTTTACTATGCGATTTAGATTCACAAAAGTCAGCTGTAATTTGGATGGAATATAGAGATGCTGATGAAAAGCTAATATCAGTTCCCACTGTTGAAAAATCTGGTTCTACAGTGTATTCATCATTAAAAGAGTTATCTTTAAAATATGACCATTTAATCTGTGATTGTGGAGGTAAAAATGATGCGAGTGGTCGTTATGCTTTATTAGTGAGTGATTTAGTTATTATCCCTGTATTTCCATCTAACATAAGTTTGATGACATTAAACCAATCATTGCGTTCTGTTGAAGAAGCAAAGGTACAAAATGAAAATCTACAAGCAATTATTATTTTAACAGGAGTTAATTCTAACCCTCGTATAAAAGATACAGATGAAGCTCGTGAAGCAATAGCTGATTTGATAAAAGATTATGATGATATTTCGTTAGCAAAAAGTTTTATAACTACTAGAAAAGTATGGTCAGATATAAGTTGTACAGGGCAGGGCATAACTGAAACATTAAATGATAAAGCATCTTCTCAATTTATTGAACTTATGAATGAGGTTATTCTGTAATGGCTATTGGAAAAATTGCACGACGTGTTTCTGGTGACTTGCCATCTTCAACACAAGAGTACATAGCTAATTCGGAGACTATTAATCCTTTTGATAGTATGGCATTAAAGGGTTTAACATTAGATGACTTGGTTATAAGGTATAAGGAAATAGAACAACAAAGTCAACTTTTTAAAGGTCAAATACTTCTTGAAGCAAGGGAACGTTTTCAATCGAATATTGAATTTGGAGAGTGGCTTTCCGTAAACTTTACGGAACTAAATAGTAGCAATACAGGTAAGCTAATTAATTTGGCTAAGTTTTTTCAAGAAGGACGGTCTCTTGATGGCATTCCTGTTTCTGCTGGTTACCTATTATCAGCTCCTAGTAATAAGGACATTGCTATTAAAGTTTATAATGATATAAAGGAAAAGAAGTTTAAGTTAGATGAAATAAAAGATATTATAGCTAGGTATAAAAACAAAACTATTGCTCATAAAGGTAATACTAATGTCTTTGAAAGAGAGGTTAGTAAGGATGTTTTTGAGTTTTCAACCTACTTATTAAATGATATTTTTGAAGGTAAGTCTAAATCTTTTATTAAATCTGTTTTATCGGAGTCTTTATTGAGAATTAAATAAGAATGGCAAGCTCACATTGAGTGAATATAGATGACAAAAGAAAAGAATATTGAAGAGAGCTTAATTGGGGTTCTGTCGCATAAATCCCCCGCTGTCAGCCCCGGACGGGATGATAGTCTCCAGAAGGCGCAGGGAAATTTGCCAATCCGAAGTGCGCGATAGCGCGCGAGGGAGGCTAAAATTTTATCCCGAATAGCCGTAGAGCCATTTGAGGTAGCCATGACTGAGCTGCTTTGTGCTCAGTCTGTGGCGGACGCAGGGCGGCTGGAGCATCTCCTGTTCGCTGCGTAGGTGAACGAATTACGGCGACAGGAGTCCCGGAATTTCGTGAGGTAGCATGGCGCGCCTACCTTACAG
>NZ_BDMN01000201.1 GCF_002189065.1 Bathymodiolus platifrons methanotrophic gill symbiont | reverse complement strand
CCGCATTTTTCAAACAAACGATTAACAATAATGGCTTTCCTGATAAGGTCGTTATGGATAAAAGTGGCGCTAACTATGCAGGATTAGCCAATATTAACCTCTTGTTAATCCTAGCAGGGTTTACCACCATGATCGACATATTACAGGTTAAATATTTGAATAACATCATCGAACAGGATCATCGCTTTATCAAAAAAATAACAAAACCAATGATGGGCTTTAAAGCGTTTCACTCCGCTCAAGCAACCATTGATGGAATTGAAACAGCACATATGATCCGAAAGGGACAATTGGCTGAGGAGAATATTCCTGCTTATAAGCAGTTTATGGCTTTAGCAGGATAGTTATGCCTGAAGACTAGGCTTCCTGCATTTCCAACAATACTTGCGACAGAACCATTTCAGCTACTCAATAATTGGGAAACTTCAGTTATATAAATCCTAGCGTAATTATTGAGGATGCCGAAAAATTAGCGATTCAAGGCGGTTTTTTAGAACTTCCTTCATCTATTTTTATGAGTAAGATTCACAATTAAGAGCAAATTACTAGCTGCTTAACTTATTTACTTATTTAAGTTGCGTAATAATTCTATCAAAATCTTTATCATTCAAACTGTTAAGAGAGTAAAGTCCTAGCTTTATAATATCACTTCTTGATATTCTTCGAGTTTTAGACCTCAATGTTAGCCTATCAATATTCTCACTAATCTCCGTCGTTAAACTAAAGGTGTATCGTTTAAAAATTGCATTGCTGGTATCTTTTGACTTGAATGATGTTCCAATTTGTATTTTAGATAATTCCTTTTCTTGCTGGTTTTTCCTTTTATCATTGCGTTTAAGATTTCCTAACCCGCCCATTCTATTCTCCTAATAATTCATCAATTAAGGCTTCTATCTCATTAGCAGCCTTACCATTCGTTTCTTCTTCTATAACGGTTGATCCTGATTCGTCCGCATCATCGTAAATATTCCTATGGAAAATAACGGTATTTAAAGTATTTATATTGAAACTTTCGCAAGCGTCTTTAGCGTCCAGTATTCTCTTTACCTGGGATGGTAAAGTAGGGGCTTGGGTGATTACGGCTGAAAATTTACAATCTGGATTAACAGGGGTTATTAAATCAATTAAATCAGCCATTGCTGGCAACAGTTTTAAATCCCGCCTCTTAGGTCTAAATGGAATTAAAACATGTGTAGAGGCTGAAATAGCCCATCTCATGGTATCTGAATCATGGCCTCCACAATCAACCACAACCATATCAAACTGCTCTTCTATAGAAAGCAGCTCTTCTCGTATTTTTCCTGTCAGCTTTGCAAATCTAATATTCTCAAGATCAGGGTTATCACGTCTCTCCTCTATCCAATCGGCTGTTGTTTCCTGTGAATCTGCATCGACTAGGTAAACGCTTTTTTCTCGCTTTAACAATGAAACAACTATGTTTTGAGCTAGACATGATTTTCCTACCCCACCTTTGATATTTGCACACGAAATGATCATTTTTTTAATGCACTTGCTTAACTTATGTAAGTTACATAATTTACGTAAATTAAATAAGTTAAGCAAGTTATTTAATTTGCGTAAAGAGAGATAAACCAGAGAAGTTTTCTAGTCATGTTGTTGAGCTGGAAAAGATGAATGTTCTTTATGAAGCTGTAAGGTAGGCGCGCCATGCTACCTCACGAAATTCCGGGACTCCTGTCGCCGTAATTCGTTCACCTACGCAGCGAACAGGAGATGCTCCAGCCGCCCTGCGTCCGCCACAGACTGAGCACAAAACAGCTCAGTCATGGCTACCACAAATGGCTCTACGGCTATTCGGGATAAAATTTTAGCCTCCCTCGCGCGCTATCGCGCACTTCGGATTGGCAACAACCCTGCGCCTTCTGGAGACTATCATCCCGTCCGGGGCTGACAGCGAGGGCTGAACCCCAGATTCTAATAATGTTCGTACGTACGAACTTTTTAAGGGGAGTAAGAGAGAGTGCAGAATGGCGTTAGTAAATATGGCGTAACCACATTGCAAAAGGTTGCGATTTGCCACCTATCGTATAAAATAGAAACCTAACGATTTTTTTAAAAGGTTTTAAAATGGCTAGAGCAATTAAACTCTCTGATGAACTGGTAACAGACGCAACAACGCACGGTAATGCTCAGCACAGAAGCGCACCACGTCAAATAGAATACTGGGCTAGGATTGGCAAATTAGCCGATGAAAACCCTGATTTATCGCTAGGATTCATCAAAGATATATTAACGGGATTGCAAGAAAATGAAGCGGGTGATGTCAGCGAGTATCAATTCGGATGATCGTTAAACAAAGCGGTATTTTTAGCCGCAGAGTTAAAAAGCTTCATCCAGCAGAAAAGCAAGCTTTAGATGATGTGGTGAAAGTGATTATTGAAGACCCTGCTATCGGGGAGTTAAAAGTAGGTGATCTTACAGGGGTTCAGGTTTACAAATATAAGCATAAAGCCCAGCAAAATCTTCTTGCTTATCGGTTTGTTGAAGAAGAGCTGATACTCACCTTATTGGCGTTAGGTTCTCATGAAAACTTTTATCGTGATCTTAAGAAACAATGAAACATAACAGTTGAGCTTGATGATGCTTAATCAAATATTTGTAGGTTTAGCGGTACTTTCAGTTGTTATACTTTTTGGCTATTTAGCTCTATGGAGCTGGAAAGACATGAAAAACCACGAGCCAAAATAGGTGCTAGTATTTCACTATCTGAAAAGGTGATCGTTTTTAGAGCATCAAAAGAACGTAAATTCGATAATCAAGGTCGGCAGCTAGGTCATCTTTTATAGATTTTGTAAGTATAGTGTCTGTGAGGGCTTGTAATTCGTCTAAAATAGTTTGGGCTGCATTTTTTTCGTGTTTAAGCTGTGAACAACGTTCCGACAACCATTGTTTTCGTTTAGCTTGCGTCTTTTTTTCGGATAAACAGCATAAGCAGCTTTGGCTAAATATTCAGTCACATGATAAAAATCTACCAGTTGTTGTTTTGTATGCGACTCTAAAAATGTCCAGTTATCTTTTGCGCCATCAGCAATGCCGAGATAAAGTGCATCAGGGTAGCGCGCTTTGATACGTTTTATTTCTCGCTTAAATCGTTCTTTAAAACAGGCCTTCCCATGCTCGGGTGCTTCGCCTAGGTATAGGGTATGCTGACGCTCGCCATTGCAGTCATAAAGGGAAAGATTGCCAACCATCGCCTCACGATAACCTTCATTTGCCATCAGAATATAGGCACCATCCAGACTAAAAACAACTGTAGTAATCGGTTCATCAATTTCAGGGGCCGCATAGCCCCAGTTTTCTTCTTGAGCGCAAGCAATGCTACCAACCCAGTCAGTTACGTTTTGTACTGTGGACTTGGCAACCGAACGGTTGTGATTTTCTTTTAAATCAGAACAGACTGAATTTGCATTACCCTGTGAGTATTTATACGACAATTGCTGCGCAAACTTTGGTGTGGCAGCAAAAATTGTACGCGCTGAATCTTCTAAGGGACAAAAAATCTTTCCGCCTTTTGATGATTGATAAACATGACGTTCAATTTCTACGATGCCAAAAGGCGTTTGATATTTCTTGCTGTCTTTATTTCTCGAAGTTAACTTTGTATCTTCTTTAATAATGGGGGATCCATCCGTGTCAAAGCATTTTAGTGCCTCACCCGTAGCCACGCACCCTACATCATTCACTGCATCCAATATCATATTTTCCATCTTCATCATACTTCCTTCGAGATGGATTGTGGTTGATACTGTAATACTGCCATCGTTGTTATGAGTTATAGTTGTCATAGTCTATTATTATCAATTAGTACTTTGATAATAGACTATATTACAAAATAAACATTATTTTTAAGCCTCACCCATCAAAATGAGAGAGTGATTGTCTCCTGTCACCATATCAATGTTAATGTTTGTTTTATTTCCCTGAATGACGTCGTAAAGAGCGTGCCCTTCATATTCGTTAAGCCCAATATTTTTAGCATTGGCGGCAACAAAGTTTGCAATCAATGTATAAATCGATAGCCCTGGGGATTTTCCAAGATATTTTTTTGAATATCTTGATTGAATGGTGCTTTCACTAGTTGCTAATTTTTGCCCGTCAGCATCGGCCAGCATTTTGTCATCCATTATATTCCACAGTTTAAAAATAGGCAGCGAATGAATCAGGTTGCCCACCATGTCATTCGCAGCGCATAACGTCTCTATGCG
>NZ_BDMN01000200.1 GCF_002189065.1 Bathymodiolus platifrons methanotrophic gill symbiont | reverse complement strand
TTTCGTTTGAGGTCATAAAACCCATGAGGAATAACACTGCCTGTTGCAGAGCTAGGGAAATCATGATCATTCGTTTGAATGGCTGCTTGTGTATAGAGCGATCCATTACGATAAAAAGTACCCAATAACTCTTTCTTTTTGGTATCCATACTAATAACAGGGTTTCCCGCATCCAGGTAGTCCTGCTTCAATTGGGTAATATTTTCAAATTGAGCATTGCGGTCAGGATGACCACCCATCGTAATGTTTTTCTGGGCTTTGCGCTTAACATATTCATGTTTTTTTAATAAATATCGAACGATATTACGACTGACAGAATAACCCTTTTTTAATAATTCACTGACGATTTCACGCGGCTTTAGATAAGTCCACCTAATAGATGAATTCATTGGATTGCCTGCTGTATGCTGTTGAAGAATATCTAAAAAGTCTTGATCTATTCCACTGTATTCAGGGGTAGAGGTCTTTTTTTTCGACCGCCTCCAGGTTGTCTGATTCCTGTTATATCCCGTTCTAATTCGGTGAGTTCTTTTTTTCCTTGGCGGATAATTTTTGGGTCACACTCTAATAAAGCTGAAATATAGTTAACGCCACCATGAGATAATTTTTCACTTTCAATGGCGGCATACCGTCGCTTATTTTTTTCACAAAGTGAGTCATAAAATTTCTTCATCGACTTTTCGATATTTTTTTTATAAGGAAATGACATAAGACAACCACTGAGTAATAAATTAAGATAACCTTAATTTAGGGGAGATATTTCATTATTCAAGCTTGGCTGCTTCAGGAAGTTATTTCGTGCACATTCCTTAGTCATTTTATTATTTTCAATCATCATGCTTGAAAATCCACTTGTTGCGTAAATATGTAAGATTGCATCTACAAGTTTTCTACCTTCAAACTTTTTATCTACTTCTACTCTCTTCACTTCGTGCATTTTTTCAAGGATAGCTACTATTTTCTGTAAAGTGATTCTTTTGTATTTGTTCTCTACAAAATCAATATCTTGGATTATTTTTGTAAGTGATGGACTATATGGCTTTCCATTTTCGGACGCATATCTAAAGCGCATATTAAGCATAATTCTAAGGCTAAGCTCATATTTCCCTTTTGAAGCAAGTATACTATTTGAGTCGGTTGCTCTCCAATCTCCAGAGCTAATATAACTGGTTATCATATTTCCAAGTTCAATAACAACTTTTTTGTTATCCATGTAAATATCTTTATATTCTATTGAATATATACTCACTATCTCCAGCATGGTTTTTAACTGTAATATCAGTTCTTTTAAGAACCTCTAAAGCTTCTCTTATACTGGTTGTATTATATGGACACTCATTCGGCTTTAAATCTTTACTTTCCCGTTTATTAATAGCTTCTACTATTTCTTTTTGTATTTGGTAGTATGTAGTTCTAATTGTGAAAATTCTTTTATCTTCAGAATCTGTGTCAATATCAATAATCTGTTTTGAAGCCAAAGAGATAATAGCGTATTCAATTCGTGCCTCTCTTAAATCAGGGAAATGGCTTTGAAATTGTTTTGTTCTTTTGTTTTTAAAATTGGCAGGAGAAATTTCTGAAACATAAGATTTCCCTTCAATAGAAAAACATTTTTCTACTGGCTCAGCAATAAATTTGCTAACCCACTTTATAAGCGGGTCGTTGCTAGATACGTTTTTTGGTATAACTTCATAGGTCTCAGAGAGGTTAAGCCTCTTAGTGGACTGAAATAGCTCTAACTGGATACCTAAAGCTTCTTGAAGTTGTTTACTATCACTCATTGGGTCCTTGCTTAGTAAATAAATCAGTTTTTGTTCTTATGTAATGTTTAACAAAAGTTCCTAGAGGGACTAATTCCCCAGCTTTTCCCTTTATGATTGCAAGTTCAGTAGGTGTTATTTTGATACTGATAACTTCACTATCACGCTCTTTTACTGTTTTAGGCTTGCTTGCTTTTTTTCTTAAATCTTTTTCTTCTTCTTTTGTGGGAAGTATTCTCTCAGATTTAATAACAAGACTATCTAGATTTTTTTTACCCATGTTTATATACCAATTAAATTGTAAAGAGCATCAAATTGTTTAGCTACTTCACGGTAGCTATAAGAGGCTAGAGCATTGCTTTCCATTAGTTGTTTAATGGATTTTTGCTCTTCAAAAATATTATCAAAGGCTTTTGAAAATTTGAGAGGTAGAACAGGTATCCCCTCCCCTACTTTCGTATGGACGGCATTTTGAACATTTTTAAAATCTTCGCTTTGTGTCCAATCGTCTTTGAATATCTCACCTTTTTGCTTTTGTAGTTTGGTAGCCACAACAATTATATTTTGATTGAACTCTTTGATTTGATTTATGGTGTTTAAGCCAGCTACAAGGCTTTTATACTCATTATAGATAGGAACAATAACATAGTCGGCCATTTTAAGAGCTGAACTCATGCTTATAGCGAATTTTGATATTGAACCAGCAAGATCAAATACAATATCTATATCATGCTCTACAAGTTCTTGAGGAAAAGCCTCTTCTGTCTGAAGAGCTATAAGCTTGTTATCATCTATGAGGTTGTCGTAGATATGGAAAGCTTCATTCGTACCAATACAAAAGCCCTTATCCAGTGCGATATTGGTAGATATAGGGGTTTTCCCCGCGGAACCCTTGGAGCTGTAGACTGCTATTTTCATAATGGTATACTGGTAGACCTGTAAATAAGTAAACATTATATTTAGGTAGACCGGGTTGTCAACAAAAAGTATATCTGTAATAAATGTAGATTGGTAGATATGTATACAAGTCTACAGGTAGTCCTGTGCCTTGAGTGTACCCTGTCCCTGTATCTGCTGGGAGTTTAACTGCCACTTAGAGGAAGAGAACTTTATGCGACAGAACCCATTTATTAAGCTACATTTGATTCACAGTTTTACTATGTTCCTAAGTAATGCCAAACATATAACACTATCAAGGTACTGTCACATAAATGGTCGTTTATGTGGTGGTGCTTTTTCCTCATAAATTATTCGCAACCAGCTGCATTAAGCGCGTCTATTTGTAGTGATGTATCTTGAGATGTTGTTGAAACTCGGACGTAACCTATTTTCATTTGTTTACTTTTTTAACATGGGTTTTATTAACGATAACACATGATATGTTTTTTTAACAGCCTTTTTTAACGCTATTTGCGAAGAATCAGGGCGACTTGAAGGTGATTATTGGTGCGGATGGTGATGTAAAAAATACACTTGTTTTTTTGACGTCAATTATTGGAGCAAACCTATGGTCTCGCTAAAAGCGTAAGCGACCTTATCTAGGGGTATCGAATTAAAGGGTTATCAATAGGAGGCGTGGCTAAGGAATCAACCACTATGCACTGAAAGTGCATAGTAGAAAAACTGGATAGTGAAGACAGAATGTCAGCCTAGCCTTAAACACTAGATTTGACTATAACTCTTACTGTTTCTGCTGAGCTCATTTAAATTTCTCTATCAATAAAGTCTTCACGCCAATCTTTTAATGAAGTTAAAAGCTTTTCAAGTTCATTTGGCAATGGAATACTAACTGGAGCTTCATTAGGCTGGGCATGTTCATATTTTGAAAATTTAGTCATCATTTCATCAATAAAAGAACAATCATCAATTGAGACTTTAGCAATCTTCATCAACTTTCCTTTAGTATTAATGGGTCTTCTAAATCGTTGCACCACATCAGCCAAAAGATCATATTCAACAACTCTCTCTATAGTAATCCTTGCATCGCCACAAATAGATTTTGCCCACCATGAATATTTCTCATAACCTTCTTCTTCATAAATTCTGTTACCTTCAAGCATCTTTGAAATCAAAGTATTTATAGCTTTTTTTGTGTTTTGCGAAAACATTGGAGGCGGACCAGGTTGTCCTGCCCCCCAATGTTCTCTATACAACCCTATTACATCATGAGAAACACCTTGATTCTTAACTTCTCCTTCTAAAGATGCTAATAAAGATAATCTGTGTGTGAAGACAATAACCTGTCTAGTGTTTGATAATTCGACAAGTCTTGCAGCAACTTTTTCTTCATATTCTTGATCTAATGAAGAGATTGGATCATCAAATAAAAATGTTGATTTCTCAGCTCTTCCGCGAACATCCGCCAAAAAAGCAGCCAATGAAATTATGCGGAACTCACCTTCACTTAAAACATCATTAACAGCTACCTTTTCTGCACTACCAGTAAGTTTCAACTGAAAATAAACCCTACCTTTTGGAGCTCTAGTTTTTTCAAGTTTAACATTGAGTCTTTCGGCTCCTAAACCCTTGACCTCTTTAGAAAAACGAGAAATATATTCTTCAGTTACTAACTCTTCTGCCAAATTAGATTTTTTTCTTGAGAGTTCAACTGTCTTTACTAATGTTTTAGCTGTATTAATCTTTTCTCTTTGTTTTAACAGTTCAATTTCACTTAAAACTGATTGCTTTTGTTCTGATAGCCACTTCCTTGCTTCTAGTTCAACCGCTGTCAGCCCCGGACGGGATGATAGTCTCCAGAAGGCGCAGGGAAATTTGCCAATCCGAAGTGCGCGATAGCGCGCGAGGGAGGCTAAAATTTTATCCCGAATAGCCGTAGAGCCATTTGAGGTAGCCATGACTGAGCTGCTTTGTGCTCAGTCTGTGGCGGACGCAGGGCGGCTGGAGCATCTCCTATTCGCTGCGTAGGTGAACGAATTATGGCGACAGGAGTCCCGGAATTTCGTGAGGTAGCATGGCGCGCCTGTTTCTGTTTCACCAATGACGGCCTGTTATCCTTCTTTGCGTCTTCTTCCAATTGTTTTACTGATATTTCGAGCTCTATTGATATTTTTTCTAACTGAGGGATAATAGAAAAATCTATGCCTGATTCAAATTCTTTATCAACTTCAGCTTTTAATAATTTCCCAGCAGCATTTTCAATGGCCATTCGAAGGTTCATAACTAAAGGAGTTAAAACATCATCAAGATTCGCGGCCACTACAATTGTGGAAATTAGTTCTTCATCTGGAGTATCAGATAAACTGCTTTCACATACAGCTAATTCATATGTTGACTTTTTTGCTGCTAACTCAAGTTCGCCTTTTACAAAGCTCTCGAACTGGATCAATTTTTGTTTAGCCTCTTCATTTAATGGCTGTTGGCATAACACGCATACAGATCCATCAGTTACATTTGGAAATTCAGTTTCAGGGTAGCATACCTGTTTAGAATACGCCCTTGCATGATCCCACATTAGGCTCCAAATTCCTTCACCCACCCCAGTCAATGGGATTTGTTCAAATATACTTTTAGCATATTTAGTTGCTGCTTTACCTTTAGTTACACTATCTTTTTTCTTATCCAGATAGGCACTGCAATTATCAACTCCTAATTTATTTTCCCAATTCCTAAAGCTTTTAATCAACTCATCAACTTTAACTTTAACTTTTTTTAATTTAGTTGCTTCAGTAGCTAAATCTGGTGTATTCAATCTAACAACTAAAGCCTCTAAGGACTGTTTATACTCGTCATTCCATTGGCATGTTTCATCGGTGATTGTAGAGGCTGTATCATGCTTAATTGTTCGTAGCCATTTGCCTGATGGTGTTTCCAAATAGCTTTGAGGTATAGAGGGCATTGTTGAAACAAGCCCCTGTAAAGCAAATTTAAATTTTTCAGATAGTTCATCACTTATTTCAATAAGGCGGCTAAAAAACCTTAATAACTTTGGTTCATAAGCTAATTCATTTTCTTCATTAACATATACAGAACCACAATCACTATCGTATATTTCTATTGAAGAAAGGTGGTCATTAATACCTAAAGAAATATCATAACTCACATTATGTGACTCATCCTCAATCGTATATCCAATATCACAAACTTGGCAATCAGGTTTAGTACTAAAGACATCTGGATATATAGAACCAATTTTCGGTAGTGGGTTAAATCTGTTATTTCACTTAAATAATTAGGAGAA
>NZ_BDMN01000199.1 GCF_002189065.1 Bathymodiolus platifrons methanotrophic gill symbiont | reverse complement strand
GTAAAATTGAAACTATGCTACAACTATATGAAAAAAATAGTCTTTTCATTCGTTTCAAATGCTATTGCCTAAGGGGAATTAAGTAGGGGTTTGCTATAAACATGGCAAAACCACCTAAAATAAACCTCGATACACCAGCATTGTGTATTTCAGCTACTCAATAATTGGGAAACTTCAGATCTTGAAGTGCCCCATTAGTATTCCGCAGGCATAAAAAACCAGCTCGACGGCTGGCTTAGTTTTGAAAGCAAATAAGCTTTCAAGAGTCTTCGCGGAGGGGTGCTGTGACCTTGAACTTAGATAACCAAAATGAGCTTTCACAAAAGTACGCCCCCCCCCCGATAATTATTTCATATTGTCACGCACTCTAATCCTAGAGAAATCAGCATTAACTAAGACTCTAGCCCAACTTTCACTCGATGCTTTGGTCTTCATTAGCGAGGCATGAGGAACATATAAAAGATCAGAGATTTTGCGCACCAGATATTCTTCATGCATATCTAGATCGCCATCAACAAAAGCAATCTTCCACAGTGATTCAATTAATTCAATTTTTTGTTCCAGACTATAGGATTTATTGATAAGAGAAGTAAATTGAAAATAGTCAACCGCCTGATTTCTTTGCTCTTCAGCTAAATCAAATAAAGTAGTCGCTTGTTCTAGAGTTAGAGAAAAACTCTGCTGTACTAACGCTAAAACAGTCTCCTGCTCTATAGTCTCGATTGCATCATCCATGTCATCATTTCTAATAACAAGGCAGCACTGGCAATTTGAAGCTTTTCTTCCGAGAACTCTTCTGGTGCGGGAAGTTTTATATGCTCATCAAAGAACAGTTTAATTTGGTTGAGCATGATTAATAAGCCGATTTCAATAGAAGTAAAATAACGATAATAAACCATATTTTAAACCCATGGGTTATTTCAGCCTGATTCCGAAACTCAAAATACATAGAAAACTATTAATCAGCTTGTGAGTTTTCCCGTTTCAGCAAAATATTTCCCACCTGTAAAAGATTAACGACGATATAAATCAATTACTTAATATTTTTTAATTAAAAACAAATCATGCTGTTGGGGGGAAAGTTTTAGATGCTGATTAATACGCTTAAACCAAAAGACCACAACAATTCACAACATTAATCAGGCGCGCCATGCTACCTCACGAAATTCCGGGACTCCTGTCGCCATTTCCGTGTCAAAGCGGCTCCGGGTTTTAGCTGATTGAGCGCATCATTTAAATCGTCAATATAGCTTTGGATAAAGGTGGCTGGGGCATTCATTAACATGGGCTTACACCGATAAAATTACAACAACCTCAGAATACCTGATTTTACCTTCTCAATATCAAAAACTTGAACATCGAGTATCAGGGACTAAAAATCACCACTTCGCTAAGCTCCGTTTCCATGATTTTCAGCGATCGATTACTGTTGTCGAATCTCTAGCTGTCAAAAAATCGGACATCTAACTTACGTTAATCTATGAGTTCATACCCTCATTACTTAATCGCTAAAGCCATAGTTTCAACCGAGACTAAATCACATTTCCCCGTCAGCCTAGCAGGTCTCCCTTCGAGCCCCATTTTAAATCCTGAATCTGTCATAGCGAGCAAGATAATATCAATATTAAGCTCTTCCTTTAACGTATTGGATATTTTTTTAATTTCGGGCAACCAATCACCTGCACTCTTATTTTGCAAATAACGTCGCCAATATTCATCTGGAGCAAGCACGACTAAGGTTAACTCTTTATTCAATTTTTTATGAATTTACTAGCAACCTCCGCTGATATTTTTACTAGATTTTTTTCAATAATTGCACAATAAGCCAAGCCTTCAAGTAATGCACGTAGTGGTGAATCTGCTTGGCCACCATTTACACTGTCAATTTTCAACTCAATGACAGCAGGCACTTTATGATCAATCACACCAAAAAGATCAACCTTCCCAATTCCTTTATCGCCTTGTTTAGCTTTTCAGGCGCGCCATGCTACCTCACAACATTCTGGGACTCCTGTCACCAACATTCATTCGCCTACGCAGCGAATGGGAGATGCCCTGGTCGCCCTGCGTCCGTCTCAACTACGCACAAAACCCTGCTCCGTTAAGACTACCTCAAATGGCTGGACGGCTATTCGGAATGCAATTCTTGCCTCCCTCGCGCGCTACTAGCGCACTTCGGATCAGCGAATTGCCCTGTCGCCTACCAGGGACTAAAAATCATCACTCCGCTTAGGCTCCGTTTCCCTGATTTTAAGCGAATGGTGTCTGGTAATCAATGAACTCAAGTACTCGCCCATCAGGTAACTTAAATACTTCGTTTGCGCGGGATCTATTAAACAAAGCAACCGCTAGATGCTCTTCTCTTCGATTAGATGCAGATCCACTACTGGTAATACCATTGTGTGAATCCACAAAATAGGAATTTTGTCGCCGAGGTGCTTCTTTATCACGCAATTGCTTATAACTGTCAATAATTCCACTCATTTCCATATTTTTCATGAAATTAAGAAATCGAGAGACTTGATTCAGTTCTTCTTTTTTATATAACTCAATTAAAGGGGGTTTCATAATACTGATTTTATTGATAAAGGAATAGGAGACAAAAATAAAGGGTAAATGTGTACACCAACGCCGGCTAATAAATCGTTCTAATACCCTTTACTTACCCTGAACCAACAAATCAAACACCACCCGAGCAAAACCAGCTGCTTTAGCAGGGTCAGACAACAACTGCATCATCTGATTTTGATGTGCATCATTACTATCCATCACCGCATCATCAATCGCTTTAGGGAAGTCGCCTAACATGGCTTGCTCTGGTGTGTTGTTAGCGATTTGACTCATCACCAAAGCATTCTCACTCAGCTTATCTCTTACGGTATAAGCATAGTTGACTAAATCTTTATCTGTCAGCTCATCGGTTATAAATAACTCATTCAAGCGGCTGATAATCTGTGAGAGAAACTCTTCTTTTTTATCCTTAGGTTTTGCCGTGCCTATTTCATCGCCAGGACTTAGGTAAACTCCAGTTTCAGCTTTATCCTTTAGATTAATATCCTGCTGGCGTATTTTTGATAACCGATAATGGCTTAACACCACGCTATTCAAATCAATATCATCTTCATCAAGCAATGTCTCACGTAACATAGGACGTAAGTTTCTAGCATAGAGACTTAGCTTTTCTAAATCCTTATTATCATAATCCACTATCTGTGACATAAACTCATAGAAACGTACAAAGGTACCCAAGTCTTTTTTAAAGATTTCCAGGGCATCCTTTTCCTGCTTACATTCCTTAAAGCTATTTTCTGCATTGGCGATTAATACCGCGTCAGCTGTTTTCTTAGTGCGATCGAACATGTCTTTGGCTTGCTTATAAGCCTCAATGGCTGACTTATAACGCTTTTGCCAACGTTCGACAGCGGGTTTACAAATATTGGCTATGGCGGCATTGCTTTTACTCTTTTGTAAAAAGGCATTACAAAACTGTTCTACCTCTTGCCATTGAAAGATACCTGCTGCACGAAGCTTATCGAATAAATCAAAGATCAAGTCAGGGTCTGATACATCATCTAGTTCGGCTGTTTGATGATAGGGTTGGAATGCTTCAAGAATATCATCGGGGTCATTGAAGAAGTCCAATATAAAGGTGCCTGTTTCTGCTTTACCTGGGTAAGTACGGTTTAACCGTGATAAGGTTTGTACGCATTCCACACCGCCTAGTTTTTTATCCACATACATGGCACAAAGCTTAGGCTGGTCAAACCCTGTTTGAAACTTATTCGCCACCAACATCACTTGATAATCATCCGAATCAAAGGCTTTACGTAGTTCACGGCCTTTAAGGTTCCGATTCATATTATGCTCGGTAAACTTCTCACCAATTAAGCCATCAGCATTCGGGTCCTTCTCATTAAATTCCACTTCACCTGAAAACGCCACCATGGCATGGATTCTTTGATACCCTTTCTCGCTAATGTATTTATCAAAGCACAATTTATAACGCACGGCCTCTTTACGCGAACTAGTCACCACCATCACCTTGGCTTGACCACCTAATAAGCCCATCACATTATCTTTAAAGTGTTCAATGATCACCTGTACTTTTTGTGAAATATTGTAATCATGTAAGCGCACCCATTGATTCAGTTTGACCTTGGCTTTTTTGCTTTCAACCTCTTGATCAGAGCCTTGAATCTTCATCGCCAGGTTATAAGCGACTTTGTAATTGGTGTAATTTTTCAACACATCTAGAATAAAGCCTTCTTCTATTGCCTGACGCATGCTGTACACATGATAGGCTTCGGGTTTATTTCTCTTAGACGGCGCTTCATCGGGATTAGGTAAACGACCAAACAGTTCCAATGTTTTGGTTTTAGGCGTAGCGGTAAAAGCTAAATAACTGAGATTAGATGAAGCCCTGCGTGAAGCTACAGCAGCATCTAATATATCTTCAGTTGTTAACTCTTCCTCCTGGCTATCGACCATCAACACTTCTTTTAACTGCCGTGCTGCCGAGCCAGTTTGCGATGAATGTGCTTCATCCGCAATCACTACATAGTTACGTTCTTTTAAACTGCTGCTGTTTTCTATGGCTCTTAATACATAAGGAAAGGTTTGAATGGTGACGATAATAATCGGTTGTGAGTTTTCTAAACTGAAGTTTCCCAATTATTGAGTAGCTGAAATACACAATGCTGGTGTATCGAGGTTTATTTTAGGTGGTTTTGCCATGTTTATCATCAGTGTTTCCATTGAAAGCAACAATAGCTAAGAAACTTAGAGAGTATGCCTTATTTTAGAGGCGGTATGCGATTATCTTGTCCTACTCCCAGATTTTTAATCAATCCTAAAAATTCTTCGCAGGATAAGCACATGGAAAAACAACAAAAAACCTAAAATAAAGCTTGCAATTACGAAAAACATTTTTTTATAATTTTCCGTTTTATAAACCTTATAATCGGAAACTCTCATGTACGAATCCCAGACACTGAATGCCTTTATTTTTGATCACTGCAATAAGAACATGGACAATGCCGTATCAGCAGAACGTTACCCTT
>NZ_BDMN01000198.1 GCF_002189065.1 Bathymodiolus platifrons methanotrophic gill symbiont | reverse complement strand
TATTACGACTGACAGAATAACCCTTTTTTAATAATTCACTGACGATTTCACGCGGCTTTAGATAAGTCCACCTAATAGATGAATTCATTGGATTGCCTGCTGTATGCTGTTGAAGAATATCTAAAAAGTCTTGATCTATTCCACTGCTGAAGTTTCCCAATTATTGAGTAGCTGAAATACACAATGCTGGTGTATCGAGGTTTATTTTAGGTGGTTTTGCCATGTTTATAGCAAACCCCTACTTAATTCCCCTTAGGCAATAGCATTTGAAACGAATGAAAAGACTATTTTTTTCATATAGTTGTAGCATAGTTTCAATTTTACCATAAATAATTATTGGGAAACTTCAGTTTTCTAAAGCACTGGCGAGTTTTTCAGATTTAGAACCATCACCCTCTTGATTGTTGATTCGACCGACTACACCCTCAACACTGGTAAATTGTGAAATAGTCTCTTGTAGCTGTGCATCCAATACATTTCTATCGGTGACAATAATAATGGAATCAAACTGTTTATTACCCTTGCCATTATGTAAGGACGATAACTGATGTGCTACCCAGGCAATGGAATTAGATTTACCTGAGCCAGCACTGTGTTGAATCAGGTATTTATGCCCAGGGCCTTCAGCACGTGCGGCATCAACCAATTTGTTGACTACATCCCATTGATGATAACGCGGGAAGATTAAGGTTTCTTTTTTAGTTTTGCGGCCTTCCCAGTCTTCTTTTTCTTCAATCTGTAAATGTACAAATCGGGCAAGAATCTTTAACAGATTATCAGGTAGCAACACCTCAGTCCATAAATAACCGGTGGCGTATTGGTTGATGTCTGTAGGTACATCATTACCCGCACCACCATCTTTAGTCCCTTTATTAAACGGCAAAAAATAGGTGTCCTCGCCCTCTAATCGTGTCGCCATATACACTTCATACTGACTGACAGCGAAATGCACTAAAGCACCGCGTTTAAAACTTAATAAGGGTTCTGGTTTTTTAGTGGCCGGATCAACAGCAAAACGAGTGGTTTTATATTGTTTGATAGCATTTTGTACTGCCTGCTTAAATTCAGACTTTAATTCTAAAGTGGCAATGGGTAAGCCATTAACAAATAACACCAGATCAATACGCCAGGCTTTTGCTTTAGTGCCTGTTTGCGTTAAATGTTCTTCGGTTGCCCAAGGGCTATAAACTAACTCAGGGACTACCCGACACCGGTTTTGCTTATATCGCGCCAAAGTATCAGGGTTTAAATCATGTTCCGGTTTAAACTGACATAAACTAAAGCGTGTACCGCGATCACGTAACTCATGACGTAAAACACCCAAAGTACCAAATGTACGCATTTCTTTATTCGCTGCATTCGGGTCCGCTTTATTTAGCTGAGTCGCGACACGTTCTAAGAATTTTTGCTCAGGATTATTGGGGTAAAGTGCGCAGAATTTTTGCCATTGAGACTCTTGGGTGTCTTTAACAAAACCTAAAACATCTTCTTCATATAAGGCTAGTTTACGGTTGTAGTTTTCAGGGTTCCCCAATAACCAGTCATTAGACAACAACTGATTAATCATGTCCGTTTGGAAAGTAAACTCGTTGGCCTTACTCATTTTATAAATCCCTTAAACTATTTATCTCTACTATTTATTTATTGTTAAGCGCGTTCTGTCGCTTCATAAAACAATCGAATTAATGGTGCATAGCGCCCATGGGCCATGGCATGTTCCATCGTAGCGTATACATTGCGCGGTTTTTACCATCAAATGTAGGTGGCATTAAACGCGCATTCAAACACTGTACCATTACCAGGGCCCTACCTACACGCCCGTTGCCATCACCAAAGGGATGAATTGCAATAAAGTAAGCATGTGCCTTAGGAATAAGCACGAAACAACTTCCCGATATTAATTATTCTTGAGGAATTGCACGGTAATTCCATTTTGGTAAATGTGTATCAAATACAATCGGCATTATTTCTTTGAAGTCAGCGGCATATTTTCGTCCTGTCTCGTATATTTTGTCGAGTATGTGAACAATTGTTGTTAGTCCTTTTGACGTTGATGTTCTAGAAATCAATGTTTTAACTGTTTCAACCGAGTCAAATACAACACCTTCACAAGCACGAGTCACATGAGGAAAAAAACGATGTTCAATGGGATTATACTTGGAGGTATAAGGAGGATAGTGGGCAATCCTAATTTCCAATCCAAGTGCATTCGCAGTCTTTTGTAAATCTTCTTTCCGAATTTTCCTTGTTTTAAGCGATTGTAAGGCGAATAAAAAAGTTCTTCGAGGTCGTAGATGTTTAAGGGGACATTTTGTGATGACTATAGCGATAGAAGCAATAAAGCGTGGATTAATCGACTGTTGGGCAGCTCACTAAAAATCACAAAAACTAGGCTAAAACCCTGTCAAGAACTTTTTTAATTATTTACGCTGAGTAGTTACAACTAAGTTACAATCAAACTTGCCAGCCTAGGCTTAGCGGCAAAAGGCGGACTCGTTCCCCGCCTGACTAGATCCCCTTCAGTTATGTTTTCATTCATGTTGAGTCTTCATTTTAGGGTCTATAAAAAATGAAAATTCTCAAAAATCCTTTCCCTTAATTGCAATATTTTTTGAAAAGATGTATTTTTTCAATAGGTCCCCGAGTACCGATAGGGGTGCTTTATTTGTGTAGTACAATTAATTTAGAAAGAGGTAAGATAATCGCGTGATGCCCTTAAAAGAAAGATGGCTGGGGAGGCTGTCTGGCCATTGCTGCTTTTAATGGGAACACTAATGACCCAAATAGAGTTTTTTGGTTTTCAGTTGTTAAATCATCTATTGAATAGCGAATCAGGCTGCCGCTCCGCCAGCAATCAGAGAATTTGTTATTCAAGAGCATTCAGGGTGAAACTATTAAGGATTAAGAACCGAATGCTGTTGATAAAATAATTAGATCAAAAGATGTACAAGAATATTAATGGGGACTTTTTGAACGGAATAATTAGCATTGCAATCGTGACTATATAGCCACAATATTGATTTACTCCATTTATTGTGATTATATAGCCACAAAACGTGGGTTAAAATATGCTATATCGTGAAAAAATAGGATTGCAGCTTCAAGCTGCACGTAAAGACAAAAAAATGTCTCAATCTGAGGCGGCTAATTGTATCGGCATTGATCGTTCTATTGTTTCTAAAATTGAAACGGGGCGTTATACCGGCTCGTTAAAGATCTACGAGTGCTATTTAGCCTCAATGGGCTATGCGCTAACAATTGAAACAGAAGAGCCTCAGCAAACTGATTTTGATACTTTAAGCGAGCTTTTTAAGGATGACTGAGCTAAAGTTACCATTATCCATCGAGCAATTATCTGTTCAATATAATCAGAATAGGCAAGCACTTGACTTGGGTATTTTGACTCATGGAACGCATCATTCGTTTCAATATACCCAGCAAGATATTCCTATTTCACTGACAATGAAGTGTCGAGATGATGCTTATAATCATGGTGCCATTCATCCTATTTTCAGTCAAAATTTGCCAGAAGGATTTGTTCGACGTTATATCTCTGAAAAATTAGCGCGATATGGAAAAATTAGTGATATGTATTTTTTAGCCTTGCAGGGAGCTAACGGCATTGGTGCTCTAGATTTTGATGCAGGATTGCATTTACCCGATGTTGAGCAAATAACACTGACAGATATATTGTCATGGCAATCAAAAGAAAAATTATTCCCGCAATTATTAGAGAAATATTACCTACGAGGGATCTTGTCAGGTGTTCAACCAAAAGTAATGATCAATACGGACGTGCAGAGTCGTGTAGCTGTGCAACAACAACATCATCTAATAGTAAAAACGTATGATGAAGAATTCCCACTACTCACCGTTAATGAATTTGTATGTATGGAAGCTGCAAGGCATTGTCAGTTAACACCGCCTAAAACGTATTTATCAGAAAACCTTGAAAACTATGTTATCGAACGATTTGATAAAGTAGAGGGTAAACGCTTAGCCTTTGAAGATTTTTCCACATTGATGGGCAAACAAGGGGATGAGAAATATAATTCTAGTTATGAATCATTGCTGAAAGCGGTCCGCTTATATACTGGCTCAATTAGTCAGGTCGAAAAAGCGTATAAACTAATTGTATTTAATTGCCTAATAGGTAATGGTGACGCACACCTTAAAAACTTTGCCTTGCAATATACGCTAGGCGAAAAGGATGTTGTTTTAGCTCCACCCTATGATATTACGCATACGATTATCTATGACAGCATTGATAATCATATGGCGCTAAGTCTTAAAAAAAGTAAGGCGTTTCCAAATAAAAATGACTTGATAGATTTAGGCATTACAGCCGGAATTAATCAGTCAGCTGATATAATCGACTTTATAGCGGATAATATCAGTGATTATATTACACACTCACAAGAGATAAAATTAATTGAAGGCTTACGGGGTTCTATTGAAAATTCATTGGCCCTTGCTAGATATAATGGAGCTTTGAAAGAGAATTATCGCCATTTAAAGAAAAAAAAGCATGATTGAGCAATATTTTTGATGTTACTTGATACGCGAAGTGAATTGAGCCATACAAATTTTACTGGTGGTGACATAGTGTATTTTTCAGTATATAAAAACAAGATAAACTATTGATCTATATTATTATAATATTTTCAGTCAACAAGTGAGCTGGTATGTTCTTTGCCAGAAATCACCTAAGTACAGAATATCGAATAAGGCACTAAAATGAAGAAAGGTAAACTCTATATTATCTCCGCACCCTCTGGTGCAGGTAAAACCAGTTTAATCAAGAAACTAGTCCCTGTTGTAGACAAACTAATGGTATCTGTTTCCCATACGACACGCGCTCAGCGCCCGGGAGAAATTGATGCCGTAGATTATTTCTTTACATCCGTTGACAGATTTCAAGAAATGATCGCTAACCCTGCTTTTCTTGAATATGCGCAAGTTTTTGATAATTATTACGGTACTGCCCAAAGTTCAGTCGAACAAAGCCTGAACCATGGCAAAGATGTTATTTTAGAAATAGACTGGCAAGGAGCCGCACAAATTCGCCGTTTGCTTCCTGAAACTATTACTATTTTTATTTTACCGCCATCAACAGAAGTGTTGCGTCAGCGTTTACAAGGCAGAGGACAAGACAGCACAGAAGTTATTGATCGTCGCATGCAGGATGCAAAGACAGAAATAAGTCATTACGCCGAATATGATTATCTGATTGTTAATGATGACTTTAATACGGCTTTAACTGATTTGAAGTCTATTATATTAGCGAACCGATTAAATATAAATCGCCAGCAAAAGCAGTTAAAATCATTATTGACTGATTTACTCATTTAATAGTTATAGTTATTTACCTAAGATGCACGAAATAACTCAAGCTCTACGCACCTTATAAAAAGATATTTTTACTACTGCCCCAACTAATTATGGCAAAGTTAATAGCCAACTTATTCCTGATTCTAGTTTGTAGTTTTGCGCGTGCAAAACCACTATTAAATGAACCGATAAGACCCATCCCCGATCCAGTTATCAAATCAGCGGAACAAGTCGAAATAGGTCGTTTGCTCTTCCATGATGTTCGACTATCAAAAAACAACCAGCTTTCCTGTGCTAGCTGCCATTCACTTAAATATGGCGGAGCAGATGGACAGGTCGTCTCATCGGGTGTTAATGGCAGTAAGGGGCTAATTAACTCACCGACTGTTTTTAATAGCTCGCTTAACTTTAGGCAATTCTGGGATGGCCGTGCAGCGAATTTACTGCATCAGATTGATGGCCCTATTAGTAACCCCATAGAAATGAACAGCTCATGGCCTGAAGTGCTGTCCAAATTAGAGCAAGACCCTTTTTACATAGCACAGTTTAAGCAGGAATTTAGCAGCGGGCTAACGATTAGCAATATCAAAGCCGCTATTGTCAGCTTTGAAGAAAGCTTACTTACGCCTAATAGCCGTTTTGACTTATATCTAAAAAATGATCTTAATGCTTTAACAACTGATGAACTCGAAGGATATCAGATTTTTAAGCAATATGGCTGTATTTCTTGCCATCAAGGTGTCGCGATCGGCGGCAACCTTTACCAGCGTTTCGGTATAATGGCTGATTATTTTGCTGATCGAGGCAATATCACAGCTGCCGATTTAGGCCGTTTTCAAGTGACGCATAATGAAGCAGACAGATATGTATTTAAAGTTCCGAGTTTAAGAAATGTGGCTTTAACGGCACCTTATTTTCATGATGGATCCACCCAAAATCTAGACGATGCAGTCGCAATTATGGTGCGCTATCAACTGGGTAGAGTCGCTGATCAACAAACTATTCATAAAATTGTATTATTTCTTAATACTTTGACAGGACAATACCAGAATAAACCCTTATGAATAGAGTAATAAAAACCCTCCCTCTGTTCTTTATACTGGCTATGCTAATATTAGCGACAGGTTTTTTTTCGCTTGCTCAGGTCGAGAGCAAAACTTATCAAAATAATACAGATTTAATCCGCTATATTAATGAGCAAACGTCTCTATTAAGTTCAGCTATTCTTTTCGTTGTTGAAGGGGTAAATAAAGACTACGACTCTATTGCTCATGTGCAACAGGATTTACTCAAACTCATTCAACAATTGACGGTTGATATGCCTGAGGTCATTACCCTGAAGCTATCAGTCGTTAACTTAAACAATCAGGTTGAACACATTAAAAGTGTGCATGCAATTTACCGAAATTCTGCGCTGTTTTTTCCAACTGCAAGCAGGCAATTACACCAGCGACTGAAAATAAATAACCAGGCTAATGAATTAATCATGCAGTTACACACTCTGGAGCGTAATCTCTTATTATTTCATTTAAGTCCGGACTCATTTGATCGGCCCGTGTTAGAGCAAGACATACAGCTCATTAAAAATAATTCAGTCATTGTTAGCTTAAATACGGAAACAAGGCTACACCTTGATCTCTGGTTAAAACATGTACAAATTATTATTAATCATCGGCTAAAGTTAGATAGATTACTTACCAACCTGCTCAAATCACCTATTGCAGAGCAATCGCATATCATACTCGCGCTATACGATGCCGATTATCAATATAAGCTGGCCAGGGCAGAAACAATGAGAAAAGGTTTTTATATTTCGGCTTTTTTGCTTATTATTAGTGTTATTTTAGTACTGAAGTTTCCCAATTATTGAGTAGCTGAAATACACAATGCTGGTGTATCGAGGTTTATTTTAGGTGGTTTTGCCATGTTTATAGCAAACCCCTACTTAATTCCCCTTAGGCAATAGCATTTGAAACGAATGAAAAGACTATTTTTTTCATATAGTTGTTAGCATAGTTTCAATTTTACCATAAATAATTATTGGGAAACTTCAGTTTTAGTATTTACTCGCCTAAAGGCTAGGCCATCACCCCCAAAGACATAAACATCCCTAAGATTAATGATAAATAACCACTAAAACTAGTACTCCGTCAACATTGATGAAGTACGAGTACCACACGCGCTAAATAACCGAGAAAATAAAAATATCATTTTCATCTGGGGCGTAGACTAAAGCCTACGCCCCAGTATTCTCGGTTATTTAGAATTTATAGTACTAGCCTTATCAATATTTACTCTTAATTTACATGAATAAACAAATAAGCCCATATTCCTCACTCCTAGAGCCGGTAATTATCATACTCGCACTCATCATGGCGATGCTATATCAGGATGGTGGAACTTTTATTACTCAGTGGATTTCAATTACCCTGTTATGGGCTCTGGTATTATGGCGCTTACGCCAGCCCGCTTTATATCAACCGTTATTCAAGGATAAAGCTGTCTTATTCTACACTTTGTTTATTGCCTGGACAGTGTGGCTGGTGTGTTCTGGTCATCGGCAAAAGCTCTCAGCATTTTTAATAGTGGCACTTTTTTGGGTGGCTTATTAACTTATTTTATTGGCTATACTGCGAGTGATAAAACATCCAGCTACTTTTATAGAGTACTTCTCGGTCTAGGTTTTTTATTAGCCCTGTATACCTTTTATCAAGCATTTATACTTGATATTAGCCGACCAAGCGGCATGTTAGCTAACTGGAATACTCATGCGGCTTTATTAGCCATGATTCTGTTTCCGGGCATTATTACTTACACATTACGACCCACAACTACCATTAAACAACTTAGTTTCTGGTCGATCATGAGTGTATTGATTGCTTTCGCGATGGGGCTTACCTTAAGTCGAGGTACAATCTTGATTTTTGCTACCGTGATCGTTTGCCTTGTAATACTATCATGGCAACAACACATTTCAATCAAATACGGTTTATTTTTTCTATCCGCACTATGTATTGGCTACCTACTCAATGGTGTACTAGTCAGTGATTCTATCCTGCAGCGTTTTAGCGCCATTGCAAACTCACAATCAATAGAGGCACTTGGGTCAGGACGACATTTATTGTGGCTACCAGCCTGGGAAATGTATTTAGATAGCCCTATTTAGGCACGGGGCTGGGTACATTCTATTTACTTTACTCCCAATATAAATCTCTTCTTTCTAATGAGGCCGGTTTTTTTGCCCATAATGATTACTTGCAAATCCTGCTTGAACTTGGGCCTTTAGGCCTGGTTATTTTTCTGTGTTTTGTGTTTATTATCTGTAAGCGCTTAGCTCATTTAATGTTACAACGCACACCGGACTTTTCAGCCTATAAAATCGAAGCCTTTGCACTATTAACAACATGTGTAGGTATATTAGTGCATACTTTTTTTACTTTTCACCTCTATCAGTTAACCATACAAATTATCTGGGGTTATTATTTAGGCAGAGCAGCAAGGAATATGACACTAGCATTAGTTACCCCAGAAAAAAGCGCCCCACAAAATTTAACAGGTAAAGCAACCTGGCTTTATCGTGAATTTAACACCATAGTCATTTTATTAATCATCTCTTTTGGCGTATCTTTTTATTATACTGATAAGGCAGCAAATACCGAAAACCAACAACAAGCACTGGAATATCATCGAATATCAGGGATTTTTTTTCCTCTAGTTGAGCGTTATGAGTTTTTCAGCGCACAAGACATGGCAGCCGAACTAGGAAATCCCGAATATAAGCAAAGTGCATTTAAACGTCAGGAAATAGCTAAACTTGCGCTAAGCAGAAGTGATATTGCAATTAATAAAATGCCGGCAAATGCTGAAATATATCATACCAAAGCCGAGATAATTCAAGCTATGCAGGGCAATGTTTCCAAAATATCTGAACTTTATGAAAAGTCATTACAACTTGACCCTTATCAATTTAAAGTTCGCGATGAATACGCACGCTTTCTGACAATAAATAAACAATACAAAAAAGCGTTATCAGTACTCTGGGGAGCATGGGGACTGCTTAATAATGCATTCTACCAAAATGGGATAATGTTTCTTAGCTTTCAACTAAGGCTCAATAGAGTATACGGGGCCCCAAAAGATAATTTAATCATCATGCAAGAGATTCAACGCCTATCTAAACTGAGAAAAACCAGAATGTCAGCAGGTAAATATGTTTTCAGTCGCCCAGCTACTCGCTAAGGAATGTGCACGAAATAACTTCCTGAAGCAGCCAAGCTTGAATAATGAAATATCTCCCCTAAATTAAGGTTATCTTAATTTATTACTCAGTGGTTGTCTTATGTCATTTCCTTATAAAAAAAATATCGAAAAGTCGATGAAGAAATTTTATGACTCACTTTGTGAAAAAAATAAGCGACGGTATGCCGCCATTGAAAGTGAAAAATTATCTCATGGTCCTATATCCTACGTTAGGGCAGGCATATCGATTGAAAGAGCTTTTTAATGACTTATGGTCAATGCCCGATAAAGTATCGGCTGAAGCCTTTCTAAAGCAGTGGTGTGAAGAAGTAGAAAAATCTAAAATCTCAGCATTTATGAAGTTTGTAAAGACCGTTCGGAGCCATTGGTCTGGCATTATTCATTTCGTTGAAACAAAGATTACAAATGGAATTCTTGAGGGAATTAATAGCAAGGTCCAACTGGCCAAACGACGAGCAAGAGGTTATCGCAATATTAATAATTTTATCAATATGATTTACTTTCTTTGTGGTAAGTTAAAATTCGACTACCCACTGTATTTCACATAGAGCCCTATTTTTTTATTCCCGCCTACCTGCAACAACGAAAAACAAAACATCACCAGCAACAGTAATAAGCCTAAATAAAATGGCTATTAATACCCCGTTTCCAGTGAGCAAAATCTTATCTAAAGACACTACCAGAATAGTTTCTCGAATACCAATACCAGAAGGCGCGCCAGGGGCTATAAAACCTGCCAGCCAGGAAATGGAAAAACAGGCAATAATTGCAAGAATATTATTGAAACCGAGGCTCCCTTGTACCTGAAAAACCAGACCCACTAGAATCGCACCAGCTATAGCAAAAAACAATAGGTATTCGCAGTAAGTTCGCAACAACACCCTTTGCAATCGTGGGTTAACCAATAAATTCCGGCTAGCCGGAAATAAGCGCAAACTCACTTTGAAAATTATGGGCAGAAACAATAAAAATATTCCTGACACTGCTAGCCCATAATATAACTGTTGTTGCTGAATGTACTCGCCCCTTATACCGAATAATACACTGCCAATAACGGCAAAGGTACTAGCTGCTGAAACTAAACCAATAATTTCAGTTAAGCTGGCTAACGCAAGAGGCTTGTGACTTATACCCAGGCGATTTAACGAAATATGCCGACTTGCAATGTGCATGACATTCCCGGGAATATACTTGGCAATCTGGCTACGGGCATAAATCGAACGTATAAATTGTACTGATAAGGAATGAGTGCTCAGTGAACTAAGTATTTGGTACCATGCTGAAGACAGAAAAAAACTGGCTCCCGCATAAGCAAACACTCCAAGTATCAATGTTCCTATCGCTGCATAAGTGAATTGATAATTGTCCACTTTATGCCAGTTTGCAAATAGCTGCTGAGAAATAAAGCCTAGGGAAATAATCGCAACAATTGAACCTAGTGAGGTAAGTAGTTTTTTTAGCAAGCGTATCAGCTACTCTTAAAATGTTTAGACTTGAGCAATAGCACTGTCCATGGCAATGGCGATTTAACACATACAACTTCAAACTGTTGCTCTACAAACTGCATAAATGCTTTTTGTGACCAGTGTTGAATATGGCCCGGACTATTACCAATATTTTTCACATGCGCACCACGGATAAAGTTTAACAAACGCCATATCGGCTCCCTTGGCACACTAATAATTGCATACGGTGCCGCTTTTTCAGCAAGTCTCAACAAACCTGTTTCCGGATTTTCCAAATGTTCTAGAACTTCACAACAAACCACTAAATCAGCACCCTCTTTCTCAGCCAGCTCATAAATATTAAATTGCTGAAATTCAACTCGTGGTGATTCAATAGCGCCTTGTGCAATATCAACAATGGTTTGAGAAATATCCAGTGCCTGAATTTTTGCCTGGGAATTATTTAATAAAATCCCGGTAACATGCCCTTCCCCACAACCAACTTCTAAAATTGTGCCGGGAGCCACTATATTAACCAGTTCGGCAATACTGTTATCAAATTGACGTAACAGGTACTGAGCCAATGGATTTTTACTTTCGTATTTATCAGACCCTGTACCGACAACTAGTCCATCTTCAATAATAGGTATTCGCGCCATTAAACTATCCCTCGCTTATCAACGATCGCACTATCAGTAGGCCCTGAATCATTATGCCGGGTAATTAATTCTGCCAGCACACCAAGAGAAACCATTTGTATAGACAGTATAACCATTAATATTCCGACGAAAAAAAGGGGCCGAGTACCGATTGGTGTGTCTGTAGTAAACCAGAGTATACTTAAATAACCCAAAATAACTGAGCCGACAAATCCCATTAATACGCCCAGACCGCCAAATAAATGACCGGGTTTTTTCAGGTAACGCGTAGTTGCCAAAACAGTCAGTAAATCAACTAAACCTCGCGCATAGCGTTCCCAGCCATATTTAGAAACTCCAAATTCACGTTTGTTGTGTTTTACACTTACCTCTGTGCTGACAAATCCGAGTTCATGGGCCAACACGGGGATATAACGGTGTAGTTCGCCATAAATTTTTATCCCGTGTAAAACTTCTTTTTTATAGGCCTTAAAACCGCAATTAAAATCATGTAATGAAATACCCGTCAATATTGAAGTTATTTTATTAAATACTTTAGAAGGAAGAGTTTTCGATAATGGGTCCTGGCGATTACTTTTCCAACCCGACACAACATCAAAGCCTTCATCAATTTTATCCAGGAATTTAGGGATTTCCGCGGGGTCATCTTGCAAATCCGCATCCATGGTAAAAACAATATCGCCTTGGCATTCATTAAAACCAGTCGACAAAGCGAAAGCCTTACCAAAGTTACGGCGTAATCTTATTGCTTTAATCGTATCCGGATTCTGCTCTGCCAGGCGAGACATTTCCAGCCAGGAGTCATCTATACTACCGTCATCAATAAAAATAACTTCAAAACGAAGATGTTTATCTGTTTCTTTTAGTGCATCTTTAATACCCTGGAATAAGCCTGCCAGGGTTTGAGCCTCATCCTTAACAGGAATAACAAAACTTAAAAATAATGAGCTGTTATTTAATGACATCATGTAGCGACACTAGTTTTTGAAACGTGAATGGGTGGCGGTGTATTTGAAAACTGTTGTTTAATAGTAGCCAGTATGCCTTTTCTGTCAGCATGTAAACTTTAACTATCCTATCATGCTTATGCACTTTTCCGTATCCCTGCCACCCACTATGATTTGATAATACAGCAGGTATTGCCTCGACAACATCAAGACGTTCTATACCATAACTAGCTATGCCTCTGACAATATCATTCTGGTTAGTTAGTACAATACACACTGGGGCGGGGCCATTATAAGCCCAGCCTTTAACTTCAATCACTTTATGATTAAGTAATCTAATCTGTTCAATAGCCCCCAGAACCTGCTCAGTATCTACAGACTGAATATTGCTAATTTTACTGTCTATTTTAGGGCACTGTTTAAACAGGCCATTAAAAGGGATATGCTGCACAGCAGCAAGCCTATTAATAATAGACTCCATCTCGCCATAGGGTACAAGAGGTAACCCCGTTGCATTAATCAACTCAATATCAATAGCATGAGAATAAATAGATGCAAGTGACAAAGACTTTTTCTCAGCTCGCTCTAATAATGGAGCAGCCACAAGCTGGCCAACTCTGTATGTATTAATAATAATAACGCTACTGAGGGAAAGCAAAATGAATAAAGACAACTTACGATAAATCAAATTTAGCTGCAAGCACGCTGTCAGTGCAATCATAATCCAGGCCAGCCAGAATAATGCCGACAAACTACCATACCGGGAAGCAAATACTTGATCGATCCCAAAACCCGAGCGTGCAAGCGCTGCCATAGCAGCATTACCACAGACATAGAACAGCATACTAAGCCAGGGAATAATAATGATCCAGCGTGTGTTTTTTTGATAAATATAGACAGATATTAATACCGAGCTCACTACGCCAAAAACACCACCTATCAGTGCGTACTTTATCTGCAATGTAAATAAGGCACCAATAAAGCCCAAAATATATGTTACCAAAACTGTCACTGACTGCTGTATCGCCGGATGATTTGAAGGCGTACTAAAGGTTGCGTAATAAAAACAAAGAATAATTATACCGAAACTGGTAATCATCAATTTCTCTTGACGATTTAGACGGTATAAAAATGCTGCAATCACTAGGGTAGGAAATAAAGCCAGACTAGTACTATAGGTTGCAACAGCACATAGACTAAAGAAAAAAATCAGGTAAAAATTAACCCTATAATTACTAATAACATAGCGATGTAATGCAACAATAGCTGCTATAGAAAAAAAGTTGGCAGTAATCCAGGCAGTACCGCTCATGCCTAAAATCCAGTTATGGGCTTGCCTGGGGCTAAATATAAAAACTGCAACAGCAAATAACAAGACAGTAAACAAAATAGTGTGTTGCTTATTTTTAACTGGAATTAACCGATAAAGCAATAACACTTGTAGTAATGCCATAAACCAGCTAAAAAGACTTAAACCGATATTATTACCTCCGGTAACAAGCAGGTTAGCCGCATAAACTAGTTTTGGTAATAAAGTATAATGCTCATTACTGCGTTTAATCCAGTCTTGGAAGTTACTGGAAAACTCACCATCTTGCTCATTAATAATGCGCTCCATCTCACCCCAATAATCATTATCAGGCAGGCCTCCAGCATGGATTGCATAATATAAAATTAGCGATGCAGGAACAAAAACGACAATAGTTTGCAAAATGAACAAAGCTGTCTTATTGAACATAATAAAGAGATAAAATGGGGATATTGTAGAGTTTCTATTTCATGCATGTGGGCGAACAAAAAAAAACACGGTTCATATATTGGTTCAACCATCCCGCTTTTTATGTGATCACCTAAAAATGAATTGCACTTGATAGTTGAATTCAGGAAACTTAAACACGTGGGGGCCAGGCAAAAGAAAAATCTTCCCGGCCCTGAGTTAAATTAGGGCTATAAGCTGGGTCAGTTAATAGACTTTCTCCCCAGCGGAGCTTCATATACGCTATCTCACTATTAAATCGCGCCTGTTTCTCCGGCGTATCCTCATAGCCTCTACTAGCCGACTCATAGTGATACAGCTCTGCATAAGGAGTCCAGACATTTTGATAGCCTTGCTCCTGTATACGTAAGCAAAAATCAACATCATTAAAGGCCACCGCTAGATTCTTCTCATCAAAACCACTTACTGCATCAAAAACTTCTTTCCTGACCAACAAACAGGCTGCTGTTACCGCAGATAGGTTTTGAGCTAATAGTAAGCGAGCACAATACCCCGGATTATCTCGTGGAAAATGCTTATGCGAGTGCCCTGCCACCCCACCTAAACCGACAATGACTCCGGCATGTTGAATGGTATCATCCGGGTAATATAATTTAGCCCCTACAGCACCAACTTCGAGATGAATAGCATGACTAACCATTTCATCCAGCCAGTCACTATTGATTACTTCCAAATCATTATTCAATAGCGCTATAAGCTTACCCTGAGCTTGCGCAACCGCTTTATTATTTAAAGCGGAATAATTAAATACACTGTCATCACGAATTACTGTTACCCGAGGATCTTGTTGAAGACGTTGCAGATACCTTACTGTAACAACATCATCACTACCATTATCAATAATAATCAATTCATAATTAATATATGCCGTTTTAGCAAAAATACTCTCAACACAGCGATACAATAAGTGGAAGCCATTACGTGTCGGTATCACTATGCTCACTAATGGCAATGAATCAGGTAATAAATAGCGTACCCGCAAGACTCCCGGTAATTTCTGATGTGCAGTCACCTCAGCCGGCCTCTGTTTGTGCTGTAAAGCATGCTTTACAGCTTGAATATTAGACTGCTCATCAACAGCTCTGCCTGAAACTATACGCCCGTGATACAACACGCGCGGAATATGCACGATCTGCTCAGGCTTTAACCCAGCAACATAGCGTAATGCCAAATCATAGTCCTGCGCCCCACCGAAAGCTAAATTATAACCACCTAAAGCTTTTACTTGTTGTGTTTTATAAACACACAAATGCTTAATATAATTGTGCGATAAAAATAACTCTGGATTCCAGTCAGGCTTAAAATATGGCTCATAACGTTTACCTTGCAGGCTTATCTTATCTTCATCAGAATAAATTAATTGCGCATCAGGCTCTTGCTGAATGCTTTTTACTATCCAGTATAATGCATCTGGCGCTAATAAATCATGCTGGCCCACCAAGCAAACATAATCAGCCTCGACTAAAGATAAAGCACTATTAGCAGCAGAAGCCAGTCCACGTTGTGCTAGGGAAATCACTTTAATTCGTGAATCTTGTGCGCTAGGCCTCAGTATATCGCATACGGAATCACCAGCTAAAGCATCATCAGCAATACATAATTCAAAGTTATCATAAACTTGCAGCAAAATAGAGTTAATCGCATTAAGCAAATAAGTCCTATCCGGGTTACAAACAGGCATTAATAAAGCAATTTTTGGTGGTTTTTCCCAGCTATCTCTCTCTTCTTCAAGCGCAAGTAATGACTGTTCAGTCAAATAGTCATATTTTGCCAGCCAGCTCTCATAATCAAAGAAATCAAGTTCAGAGTGCTGTTCAGTTTTTTCAGACTTCCGTAAAAGCCCGGTGATTGCACGAGGTATATCCTTTATACCTCGTACCAGGCGATAACTTATTTTTCCATGTACTCTCTGCAAAACCCGCTCTAATTGTTGCCTATCATTTGTCAGGCAAGTCACATTATCTTCCAGTTGCTTAATGTCAGAAGATAAATCACTATTTCTCTCACGCTCTTGTTGTAACTGTTCAGCTATTGCAAATAAGACATCATCTAATTCAGTTGCCTTGCTACCCCGTTGAATAGAGGAACCTTGCTGCGCTCGCTCAATACCTAGCTGATACTCTAAATAATCAATCCGTTCCTGCTTCTCACGATAGGCTACTCCGGAGCTTACTAGAGGCTTGGGAGATAATGGCTGGGGCAACTGTAGTTCTATTTCTGAAGGAGCAGGGTGGGCTTCAATGATATATTGAAATGCAACAGCATCAGGCGCATGCAATAATTTACGAGCTGCTACTGTACACTCCAGACCTGCATTAGCCAGGTGCTGATCAATCGCTGCATCAGCTAAATCGTGTACGCTATAGCTAATATCACTACATACATACCCAGCCTCCATTAATATCGAGACTAATCCATCACGGGTATAAAAATGCAAATGAGTATCATCCAGCAAACCCAGAGATTCATAATCAAAATGCCCCTGTAGTAATTCCAGCCGGATTGATGCATGAGCAACATTAGGCACCGATGCCAGAAGGCAGCTTTCAGCATGTAAAAAAGGCTTTAAACTTGCCAGCATTACAGCCGGATTTTTTAAATGCTCCAGGACATCTGCGCATAGCACAACATCAAACTGCTGCCCTTTGATTTCTTCCAACCAGTCATTACTATCAAGATCAGCGACAATAGTCTGCGCACAAAATGGCCTGGCTTGTTGTAAAGCATGACCATCAAGATCCACGCCAACAACTGAGCAAGACAAATCCTCCTTTAGAAACCTGGATAAATAGCCGCTAGAACACCCTAATTCTAGTACTCGCTGATTTGGCTTGATTCGAGTAGCCAGCCCCATATGCGAATCATTTTTTTCAGCTGTATTGAGGGTAAAATGGTATTTATTTTTACTCATAAGATTACTAAAAACTTCGACATTCTGGGTATATAGGACGGTAAAGCGGACTTTAGTTCGCTAGACCCGAGCCTTATCATCAAGGGTAATCCCGCCCCCATTTGCGGACTAAAGTTCGTTCTACGGTCACTACTTTTCTGCTTGTTGCTTTTTTAATTTCTGCACATTTTCCAGGTTCGCTTTATATACAGCAACCACTTGATCTACTCCTGATGCCGTTAGCCCACCATCATTTCCTGCCGCAGTATAAGTTGCATAAATGCCAGATGCAGACATTAATGCTGCATTAACCATTTGCTGGCTTTTACCCTCATTTTTCATTTCATTAGCCAATGCAATAAAGCGCTCGGATAATAGATTATATTCCCGCATTGTTGGTTTCGTCATATTTCACTTCTCTTAATCAAATAATTATTAGTATTTCGTACCTGGCCGACCTTTCAGATCAACTCCGTTTATTGTCTCATTAACGGTAGAGCTTGCCATAGCCACCATTGCTCAGGAAAGGCCAGAATCTGTTGTTCCAGCAAGCCAACAAGTTGCCGCATAATTTCCTGTTCACTCAACTGTTCAGCATCAATACCAGGATAATATTTTGCCCTTAGCCCTGCACGTGACTCAAAAACATAAAAAGGCACAATCAAAGCATTAGCTTTCTTTGCTAATTTTGCTGGCCCTAAAGGAAACCGTGCCTCACTACCTAAAAATGGCAAACTTACACAACCATTCTTATCACCCGTATAAGGCACATCAATAAATAAGCCCATCACATGTTCGTGTAAAGCACGATAAATAGGCCTGGCCGAATCTCCTTCAACCAGAAATGGACCACCAAAACACTGCTGCAACCAGGCCAGTTTTTTTAATCGATACTGATATTCAACTTCCGGCAGTCCATGCTCATTAGTTTCACCCCCATCGCGGGTAATGGTTCCCACCGAAACACCCTGCGCTTGCATGCCAACACCCGCCATCCAGAATCGGCCAAAATGACCACTACTGATTATTACCCGTCGCCCTGCCTGTCTCGCATCAGTAACATGATAAAAATCCTCTAACTGAATAAACTGCTCTATTTGCTTTTCTGTCTTACAAGTTCTAAAAAACCAGGTATCTAAAGCCTCGCGCTCTACCATTGCAAAAAAGTAATCAGCATTAATCTCTAGTTCAGTCGGGCTTTTTTCAGGAAAAACAGACTGCATTTGTTCGATAATAGATATTTTCTCGTCCCTATGCATTGCCCTCGAAAAACGTCCGGATAAACTAGCTAATCGATAGGCTATACTTTGCGGAAGGTGAGCCAGAAAAGGTAATAAAAGATAGTATTTGAAAGCTAAATTCATATGGGAGCACTCCATTGGTGCTCAAGATATGTGATCCCCACTTCCGTACCCGACTGCCTCACTTTGAACTCACAACAACTGCGCATGGAATCATAAACGTGGGCACTTGTAGCATCAATCAACCAGACCTCCAGGCTATATAATCCAGATAATAAACTTAAATCAGGGACCTCATAAACAATACCTAATTCATTTTCATCATCAGTGGTAAATATTGACACACCATCCAGAATCGTACTAACACCAAAGCACTGCACACCATCATTACGTTTAATGATAATACCTATATGCACGTCATCTAAAGCCAGACTAGCCTGTTTATGCGCCATTACTTTTACCCGAAAGCAATCTCCAGTCTGGTATATTGGCAAATCATCTCCATCTTGCATGCTACTATTTAACAAAGTTGCTTCCACTAAGTACGCAGTTAACTGGCTTTTATCCGCATTTTCTATACTTTCAGTTTGCCCAGGTTTACTAACAGACACGCTATTTTGCATACGCACATGATCATTATATTGGTCAATCACTTCACCACTTTCACCTTGTGCCTGAATTACACCCTTATCCAGCCAGATAGCACGTTCACATAATTCTTTCACATGATAAAGACTGTGCGAACAAAAAACCAACGCCTTGCCCTGGTCCTTAAAAGTCATCATACGATCCATGCTTTTTTTCTGGAAATGCTGATCGCCTACCGACAAAGCCTCATCAACCACCAGAATATCAGGGTCAACCGAAGTCACCACCGAAAATGCCAGCCGCACAAACATACCTGAAGAATAAGTTTTCACAGGTTGCTTAATAAAATCAGCCAACTCGGAAAAATCAATAATTTCATCGACCTTAGCAGCAATTTGTCCTGCATTCAGGCCTAACATTGCACAGCCTAAATGAATATTTTCCAGGCCAGTAAAGTCAGGGTGAAACCCTGAACCTAATTCCAGGATTGCCGATACACGTCCATTTACAATCAACTCACCCTGTGTAGGCTGCATCGTGCCAGCTAATAATTTTAATAAACTACTTTTTCCAGCACCATTGTCACCGACAACGCCTAAAATTTCTCCGGGCTCACAACGAAAACTTGCCCCTTTAAGTGCCCAGAACTGCTCATGATACTGTCGCCTAAAAACTAGTTCTTTTAAACTATCAATCGGTTTTTGATACCGCCGGTAAGCTTTAGACAAATCTGTTGCGATTAAAGCACTCATACAAATTCTCTAGCTCGTTCAATCGTTTTTTGAAAAAAGTATATACCTAGAAATAAAAACACAACCGAGAAACCCCCGACATAAACTAACCCAACACCTGGTAGCTCTCCTCTGAGAATAATCGCACGATAAGCATCCAGTAGATGATACAGCGGGTTTAGATTATTCACCGGTATAAACTCACCAGGAATCATGCTGACAGGATAAAGAATAGGGGTCAAAAACATCAACATGGTCAGCAATAAACCCAAGGCCTGGCGTAAATCCTGAATAAACACGGATAAAGTAGCAAGTATATAGCCTATAGCAATGCTCAAACTCAGACGGATCAAAACCAGAAAAGGTAATAATAGTAAATAATAAGAGACTTGCTCTAGCAATAAAAATGTAGCTAGCACAATAATGACTAAGGCAATCGTTTCTGTCACTACAGTCGTTAACATGGGGACTAGAGGCAAGAAAATAACTGGCAAAGTAGACTTGTGTAACAAAGAACTATTCACAAATAACGAATTGCTAGCGGCTAATAATGCGTCCTGAAAAGCAAAAAAAGGCATCATCGCTGTCATTAAGTACAGAGCAAAATGGTAGGAATTTTCCATACCGGGTATTCTTACCTTCATAATGATGGAAAACACAAAGGAATAAACAACAACCATCATCAAAGGCTGTAAAAACAACCAGAAAACACCAAGTATGGTTCCTCTATAACGACTAGCAAGCTCACGTACGATTAACAGACGTAAGGCATGTGTGTGAGAAAAAATATTTTTAACTATAGACAAGAAAGCTTCCTAAACTGATTTGATAAACATCCTTCGGGGGTATTGCACTTACAGCGGTAAACATTAAAAAAACAACATTTTATCATAAAAAGATAGATCCCAGTGCAGCACCCCAGGAATGCCCGACAAGAACCATAAAAAACAGCCAAACCAGAAAAGGCTACAACGCAGGATAGTTTAGATTTTATTGCTTCAAAAAAAGCCTAATCCTACGGCTAATACATTGATTATAAAATAATAAGCTCTTTACTTGAAAACAGTAACTTCTGACTAGCACCTAGGGGCTGGCTTCATATTCAATCGAATATTCTACTATGCACAGAAATTATTAAGGAATACAGATTAATACGTGTTATTGTATTTTATTAAGCTTATTTTAATTGGTATCTGTATGCAAACTTCAACCTATACAAGCACTACTGTTCATTCTAATAAACAAGCCAGCAATAAACCCCTGAAATTTACCATACTTTTATTACTAGCAACAGTAATACCCTTTATTGCGGGACCTTTGATTCGCTCGGTCTATTCCAGCTCCGATATCGCTCAGCAACTTTTTTACCTGCTACTAATGGTCGGTGGGTATCATCAGGTTGCCTCGGTCTATCTTTATTTTGATAATGACGCAAAAAAAATCATCAACCAACATAAGTGGTATTTCTATTTCTGGCCACTAATGATTGCTTCCAGCATCATGCTTTTTTATCTGATCGATAACCTCTGGCTAGAAAGTTATCTTTTGCAAGCCTATGCCATGCTGACGATTTATCATTATCAAAAACAAAATATTGGTGTTTATAGCCTACTTGCACCGACTCTCGGTAAAGGTCGGATGATGCCTATTGAGCGCGGCTTAATTATGGGGGGTGCTCTTGTCGGTATGCTGGTTTTTACCTGGCCCATAGACCGTGCCTTATTTCAGGGCACTATTCTATCCACTTATAAAGATAGCATTGAAACATTCAGCTTAATATTACTATGTTCCTTAACGCTATACACAGCCTATTATGTCTGCAAAAACTATCTATTTACACAAGCCCCACAACGCCAATACTCAAGAGCAGCACTCTTACTGGGGCTAGTCACATTTTTCTGGCCCATGTTTATCGTTGAGGACAAACAAACTGCCTTTTTTATGTATGCAACGGCTCATGGCCTACAATATTATGTTTTTATAGCCATCGCTTCATTAAATGGCGATAAAGTTCAGCAGCTATTAAAAACCGAGCATATCAAGGGGGTATTATTTCGTTATTACAATCTTTTACTTTTTGTAATTTTGACAGCATTATCAGCCTACATCTGGAAACAGCTATATCAAGTAAACCCTCCTTCTGTTTTTAACTATTCAGAAACTGAAGTAAAAAGAGTTATATTTGGTCTGGCAAGTAGTATATCTCTAATCCATTACTGGATTGATGGCAGAATATGGAAAATTCGTCATCAAGACTCACGCGAATTTATGCACAGTAAATTTAAGTTTTTTATTTGCAAAATAAAACCTTTGTTATGCCTTTAACACCCCATAAATCAACACCTAACAAGCACACTTCGTCAGCATTATTGTCGATAATCATCCCCTGTTATAATGAAGAACAAGTCATCGCAGAAACAGTCAACAGACTTAATGCTTTCTGTTCAGAGCTCACTCAGCTTGAAGTCGAACTAATCTTTATTGATGATGGCAGCCAGGATCAAACCCTTGTTTTATTACGCAATTTTGCCGCAAACGATCCACGCATTAAAGTCATCTGCTTTTCACGAAATTTTGGTCATCAAATTGCAGTAACAGCAGGAATGGACGCAGCAAGAGGCGATGCGGTCGTACTAATTGATGCTGATTTACAAGACCCGCCTGAAGTCATACATCAAATGATTGCTAAATGGAAAGAAGGCTATGATGTTGTGTACGGCACTAGAACTACACGTTCGGGAGAGTCTATTTTTAAACGTAGTAGCGCACGAGGTTTTTACCGCTTACTCAATAAACTCTCAGATGTCCCAATCCCTCTAGATACAGGCGACTTTCGCCTAATCACCCGCCCAATAGTTGATTCACTCAAGGCTATGCCCGAACGCGACCGGTTTGTACGGGGCATGGTCAGCTGGGTAGGTTTCAAACAAACATCCATCCCTTATAAACGAGCCAAGCGTTTTGCCGGCAAAAGCAAATACCCGTTACGTAAAATGTTGAGCTTCGCTACCGATGGTCTGCTCTCCTTTTCTACCAAGCCATTACAGATCTCCATCGGACTTGGCATGTTAGCAGCCTGTGTAGCAATGGGAGGAATTTTTTATGCCACTGGCATGCGTATTTTTACAAATATCTGGGTTGAAGGCTGGACCGCATTAATGATTGCCATACTTTTTCTTGGTGGCGTGCAACTTATCTGTGTTGGTATCCTCGGTGAATATATAGGTCGAATATATAACGAAGTAAAACACCGCCCTTTATATATCGTTGAAGAATCCCTGGGCTTTACCGAAGAAGGGCCTGCTGCAACTCGCAGTCCTGATGTTAAACAAAGATGAAAGTAACTCAAATTGCCCGTGTAGCTTTGGGCATCAGCTGTGCAGTGTTTTTTATCTGGCTCATCGCAAGTCAAATAGAGCCGTCCGAATTAATGAATGCGTTGCAAAATACAAATCCAAGCTGGATTTTTTCTGCATTGCTAGCATTCTGTTGCGGTTATGCCTGTCGTATTGCCCGATGGCGCAAAATGCTACTGCAAGATAACTCCATGTTAAGCTTTAAAAATTGTGCTGGGCCCTTACTGGCAAGTTTTGCAATGAATAACGTCTTACCTTTTCGCTCTGGAGATGTAATGCGTGCCTTTGCCTTTAATCGCCAACTAGGAACAAGCTCTGGCATCGTGTTAGCCTCACTTTTTGTCGAACGTCTGCTGGATTTATTAATGGTTCTGCTTATGCTAGGCAGTGCTCTGGCAATATTTCACTTAGATTTTGAACGCTTTGCTGGTATAGGTGGTGTGCTGTTAATATCCCTATCATTACTCATCATATTGGTACTACTTTTTCCCCGTTTATTTACCCCACTAGTACGCCTGCTAAACTCGATAATAACCAGACTAGCACCTGGCTTTGGTAAAAAATTAGCCACTGAAATCAACAAAGGCATGGCATCCCTGATTCACCTTTCTAAAAAAGGTACGATGCTAATCCTGGTCTTCTGGTCTTGTGCCGCCTGGCTAGCTGAGGGCACCGTTTTCTGGTGTGTAGCAATGGCCTTACTACCAGCCATTCAAACACCCGATGCAGGATGGTTGGCACTACCGGTAGGAACACTAGCCACTTTAATCCCCAGCACCCCAGGTTATATCGGCACCTTTGACTATTTCACCATTAAAGCAATGACTACATTAGGCAATACGACGGCCATATCAACAGCCTATGCTTTATTAGTTCACGCTTTACTGTGGATCCCTCCGACTTTAACAGGCGGGGTGTATCTACTAGTTCTAAACACCCGAAAATCGCACACTAAGAATATATGAGCATTAATACTCAAGCTACCGTGGCAGTTATAGGTGGTGGATTTACAGGACTTGCCGCCGCCTATGAGCTGTCTAAACAAGGCATTAAAGTAACAGTACATGAAAGCGAGCCAGACATTGGCGGTCTGGCATCTGCTTTTGATGTACAAGGTGAAAAGCTAGATCGCTTTTACCATCACTGGTTTACCAATGATCTGCATGTAATGCAGTTGATTGATGAATTAGGTCTGAACGACAAAGTCAGCATCAACCCGACTAATACTGGTGTTTATTATGCCAATAATTTTTTCAAATTATCCACTCCCTGGGATTTACTGAATTTTACCCCCCTCCCCTTTTGGGATCGTATCCGCTTAGGGTTATTGGCATTACGCGCACGGCGAGTAAAAAACTGGCAGGAACTGGAAGATAAAACGGCTACGGAATGGCTTAAACAACTGGGTGGTGACAAAGTTTATCGAATAATGTGGGAACCTTTACTTAAAGGCAAATTTGGCTCGGTGGCAGAACAGATTTCAGCCGTCTGGTTCTGGAATAAATTAAAATTAAGAGGTGGCAGCCGGGGTAAAGGCGGTGAAGAACGCCTGGCCTATTTCAAAGGTGGATTTGTCGCCTTAGCTGAAGCTTTAGCAGAACGAATACAGGCACAGGGCGGACAGGTTATCCTCAATAGCAGCATCACATCATTACAGCCTGTTGCTAATCACTGGCAACTACAGTGTACTACTGGTGAGTTCACTGTGGACCAGGTAATCGTAACCACAGCTCTCCCTATTACTGCAGATATGATTCAAAGCTGGGCAAGCCCTGATTATCTGGCTAGTTTACGGCGCATTCATTACCTGGCTAATGTTTGCCTGGTACTTGAACTTAATCATTCCCTGTCAGACACCTACTGGTTAAATGTTAACGACCCGAGTTTTCCTTTTGTCGGTGTCATCGAGCATACTAACTTTGAACGCCCGGAAAGTTATGCCGGGCGGCATATTGTTTATCTGTCTAAGTATCTGGAGCATACTGATGCACTATATCAAATGAATGCAGATGAAGTGCTGGATTACGCGTTACCTTATCTGCAGAAAATGTTTCCCGCCCTACAACGCGACTGGATACTAGATCATCACATATGGAAAGCCCGCTGGTCACAACCGGTGGTAGAAAAGCATTATAGCCGTTTAATACCGCCCGAACAGGGGCCTAAAGCTGGCTTAAATCTATGTTCCATGGCGCAGATATATCCGGAAGACCGGGGCACTAATTATGCGATACGTGAAGGGCGTAGTATAGGTAAGCGACTGGCAGAAAAGATTAAGCATACTTAAAAAAGTATAGCTCTCATCATAACCATCGCTGCCATTAAGTTATGAAATTTTCCTAAATAACCTAGTGTTTCATGTAGGCTGGGTTAGATTATCTAGCGTAGCGCAGATAACGTAACCCAGCATTGTGGGGGGCCCTTAAGACAATGGCATTCGCTTAAATAACAAAGTAACTAACGCTGAAAATCAGGGAAACGTAGCCTAAGCGAAGTGATGATTTTTAGTCCGCGATAGCCGTAGGGTCGTTGTTTTGTCGGAGTCTGAGCGTTAGCGAAGGTGGAGACAAAATAAAAGGCCATCCGACACGGCGTCAAGTCATTTGGAGCCTATGTTCCGACCCCTTGTTGGGTCGGGACGAGGTGACGAGGACGAATCGGGGCCGCCGGAGGCATAAGTGGTCGCGTTAAGTTTTTGCTGCTTGCTTGGGCTGGGATGCCCAAAACAAGCTTTCGCAAAAATAGCGACTCCCCG
>NZ_BDMN01000197.1 GCF_002189065.1 Bathymodiolus platifrons methanotrophic gill symbiont | reverse complement strand
ATATCCGGATATCCAGTTCAAAGCGCTCACCATCAGACTGATTAAATATACACTGGAGGGCAAGACCTACTGTATCGGCACAACATTGCTTGACGAACGATACACGATTGACGCATTAAAAGAGGTCTATCACGCCCGCTGGGGAATTGAAGAGCTGTATAAAATCAGTAAAAATATGATTGTGGTCGATGACTTCCATGGCCGAAGTGAGCGTACCGTAAAACAGGAATTGTTTGCCCATTTTGTACTGATCACCATGAGTAGACTCTGTACCAATGAATCTGAAAACTTATTAAATAGTCTGTTAAATCTGCAACCAGACGAAATGGATCCGAAACAAACAATACAGGCAAACTTTAAAAATAGCCTGGCAACCATGTCGAGGCATCTGGAAGATATCATGTTTGTTCCGGCACGCTGTATCAAAAAAGTGATGGATGACATTGTCAGCTCTATTTCACGAAATCATCAAAAGCTCAGACCGGGTCGATCCTATATTAGGAAATCCAAAAAGCCTGTGAACAAATGGCGGGGGTGTGAATCGACGGCCTAATGTAGAGTTGAAATGGGTAAAGTGATTTCTCATGCGATTGCATTCGTGCGGGCTCTTAACCGAAGGGGGTAATGGCTTAAGCTAATGCCATTGGGGGGATAAAACCCGAAAATTGTGTAGTCCGTATGGAGTTTGCGGAATACGGGGAAGTGAATACGCTGCTCTTCCTGTATTCCGCAAGTTGCATACAAGCTACATTAGAATGAGATATCAATATGAGCAACTGTTGTAGTGACCCGACAGAAATACCTAAAGTAGACCCGAGGGATTTAGTGCGCGAGCAAACGCGATATGGAGACCTGGTAAGAGAATTATTTACTGGAGACCCTGAAAAACTCATGCATCATGAACTTCGTGAAGCAAACGCTTATTTAAGAGAATTAGCTGCATTACGAGCGCACTACCCATCAGTCCGCCTAGCAGCAATTGCCTTGCTAGAAGAGTCAAGCCTATCTGTTTTACAACGTATCGTCGATAAAGAACCTGAATCAGAGATAGGTATAGCAGCAAATGCCCAGATAAAAGAACTGCAATGATACAAATTATCATCACCGGCGGGACTCTGGATAAGCACTATAACGAGCTAAACGGTGAGCTGGATTTTCCGGAAACTCATATTCCGGAAATGCTAAAACAAGCGCGTTGCAGTGTAGATATAGAAATGCAATTGCTCATGTTAAAGGATAGCCTGGAGATGGCCGAGGCTGATAGAGACAAAATAAAGCAAAGCTGCATAGCCACTGATGCACAGCAGATCCTCATAACCCATGGCACAGACACAATGGTTGAAACAGCCAGGTGTCTCGCCGCAATGCCGAATGACAAAACCATCGTACTAATTGGCGCGATGATCCCCTATGCAATAAAGCAGTCAGATGCCTTATTTAACCTGGGTAGTGCCATAACAGCAGTGCAACTACTACCCGCAGGGATCTATATCACCATGAATGGGCAGGTATTTGATTGGGATAAGGTCAGAAAGGACCGGAAGGCTGGTGAGTTTCAATCTTTGGGTGGTAGTTGTTCAGGCGCTAAAAATTAATAGAAGAAATTTAACTCCGATCATATTGAAGACGAACTTTGAAATTAATATTGCCGTCGATAAGCCGATATTTCCACATCCTACTGGGGACGGCACTAACCTTTATTCACCGCCGTCAACAATAAATTCTTCCGAATTCCCCCAGTTTTCAGCTAGAGGCAAAATGCAAGATCTCAAGAGCGCATTGATTTGAATAAAACCAAGGATTCCGGCTCTATTAATTCGAAAAACAGTATAAT
>NZ_BDMN01000196.1 GCF_002189065.1 Bathymodiolus platifrons methanotrophic gill symbiont | reverse complement strand
TTAATCTAAGTTCTGTCGCTTTTTATACCTCCACATTTATTAGGGTGGAATAGATAGGTGGTTTAACATCTACCTATTCCATTTTTAGAGTTTACTACGCAGGCTGTAGTTCACCTCCTGCCCAAATCTTCTTAAAGGCATAACTCGCAGGCTGCTCTTCAGTCAATCCAACCTCGGGTTGTGTTGTTGACTTCTCATGTGTTGACTCCTCTGGGTCGTGATATCCCCGTGTTTGCGGGGGAAGGGGACAGATAAATAGGTTGTGTTGTATAAACAGTTTATCTGTCCCCTTTTTCAATGAATACGAGGGCTGTATCCCCTTGCCCTGTAATAAACTCATAACTGAATAAAATATTACCATTTGGCTAGTGGCATAAGTCCGGTCTTTGGGGTGCTATAATCTTCATTTTAGTTCTGAAACTTTCGATGCCTTTTTTAGGCAGCCATCTTTGTTTGTTCTATGCTTTTATGCCATGCCTGCGCCCGACTTAAGACACTGATTTTTTTGCTTTACGACGTTTATTAATAGCCCGTATTTGAATTAATGAGTCCTCAGTTATCTGGTAATTCCCGGCGAGATTTTTGCCTACAGACTCATGCTTCAGCCCGAACCTTTTCAAGAAATAACCCAAGGCACGCGTGTCTAATTTTCGATTAACAGCCTTGAAATTGCCTAGCCCGGCGGCGTGTACCTCCTGATAATTGGCTTGCAAATAGTCGATAGCGGCTTTTATTCGTTCCGCATCATAACGCTGTAGTGATATCCCCGTGTTTGCTGGAAAAGGGGAGGGAGAGATAAATAGTTTGTGTATGTATAAACAGGTTATCTCTCCCCGTTTTCAATGAATACGGGGGCGCTGTAGGTTCTTGCTCTGTAATAAACTCATAACTGAACTTTACGGCACAATTAATAATCCCCCGATTAGATCTCTTCACCCATTCTACCAACTCAAAAATATAGTGAAGTCTGGCGCCCCCGTGTTTGCTACAAATGCAGGGAGATAAACATGTTCTTAGTTTCTATACAGGTTATCTCCCTGCACTTTCAATGAATACGGGGGGGCCAGGCTCTTGCCTTGTAATAAAACCATGACTGAACTTTACGGCATAATTAAGTCTGTACGACAAAGCTACCAAGGGCACCTGTTGGGGTGTAAAGCGAGAGTGAGATATGCGCGGATAGCGGGGGAGTAGGTCTTGCTTTATGGCTCGAGTGAGCGGCATACCTAAGGGGGAATAAATAAAGTATGCTTCAAAGATTCGGGGACTGCTCTCGATAGGGGTCCTGTGGAAGAACCCCCAAAAGTGTTCGTTCTGAGCTAATCC
>NZ_BDMN01000195.1 GCF_002189065.1 Bathymodiolus platifrons methanotrophic gill symbiont | reverse complement strand
ATCAGGTTGCCCACCATGTCATTCGCAGCGCATAACGTCTCTATGCGCATAAAATCTTCATGAGTTGAACGCATCAGGTTGTAATTAAGATCAGACATCTCAGCCATCTTTTCAATGCCAATACCAAAAGCATCCGATAAAATACAAGCATTAATGGCCAATACTATGGGCGTCTTTTTTTTATTGTATCGGGTTTTCATATGAGTAAAGGATCGCCACATGCCAATGTGATCACCTATATACATCATGATGCTAGGTATTTCTACTTGAGATAGGGTTCTGAAAAAAGCATCATCCAATTTATCCAGGCTGTCATAACCCAAACTCCAGTCCTGCTGCTCACCCGTTTTCATTTCTTTGATATTGAACGCTAAATTTTCACCGTCACTGATTCGTTTTGTCGTTCTATTCCATGTGGAATCTAGCGTCATAAGAGCTGCGTCCAAGCGTTCATCACAATAAATTGGAATTTTTGGATAGCCAAACTCATTGGCTATTTTTTCAACATCATCGACTAATGCATCGCTAATCAAATCATGATCGATGTCGCAGTAAGAAACACTTTCATTACAACAGAGCAGGCCTTTATCCAGGCGACGATACATCTTATGGTAAACGAAAAACTCGAATAAATGAGGATCTACCTGCGCATCATCTGAATCTTTTTTCAAATAAGGGAGCTGTGTCTTTGATAGGGTGTCTTCTATATCTTGTGGTAATTTAAACGTAGATGGGCCTTTGCCACTACCATAGTGCATTTTCATTAAATCAATGAGCGCCATGATATCGTTGTCTTCTTTGTAAAATACAAAGGGTACAGCCAGTAGAATTGGCCTCAAATAAAGCGCGAATGAACGTGACGATTTGAAATAAAATTCACGCATGGACGCTTTTGTGTCAAAGGTACTACCCTGCAAAAATTGAGCTAACGCTGGAAACTGCCCTTCCGGCAATATTTTGTAGGCCGCCTGGTTTAGTTCATCATGATCCAGTCCCGACTTGCGGCTTGGGAACCACTTGAGAAACTTGGCCAACTTGGGTAAATCAACAACCAAGCCAGAATGGTACTCACCTGCAGCCTTCTTCGCATAAGCCTTCGCATCAACCGTAATAGCCCTTGTATGGTACATAAAGCTGGTGATTAAATTATCCATGATTTGTTGATATCGATAATAAATAAAACAAAGGCCATGCAGCCATTGTTGCGGCTTGTCTAACCTTCTCAACCGGGAAGCCGCATATTGTCCTGCTATATCAGCATAATAACGAATGGCATTTTTGGATAACAGAAGGGTTGGAAGAAAACCCTTTGCAAATTTATACAAGCCCTCAAGCTCCAATGCCTTTTCAACCTCAGCACTGATAGCGGTGTAGGTGAAATTTTTTTGATCGGCACGTATGATGTTTAGCTTGGTTATCCCATCTTCCCGGTCGATCAATTCAGATAACTGTTCTTGTTGCCCAAGGGGCATTAACAATATGAGCTGATCAAGCCTGTCGCGTTCATTAACAAAGGATTGAGTAAACATATCCTGCAAACTTCGGTAGGTCGGAATAACAATTTTTTGATTATCAAGGTAGACCAGTAGTTGACGAAATGCGTCATGAACTTTGGGGTAGTATCGGAGCAATTCACCTATGTGTGCCTCAACCTGAATTATCTGTTCCATTGACCTGGTTTGATAATCAAACAGTTTGAGAATAATTTGCTTTTGCTGATTGATGCGTTGACGAGTGATGTTGCCCTGAAATACCCCGTCTGTTTTTTTGAAAAATTTTGCAAGCACATAGTCAACGTCGGCTCGGGCATCATCAAATGTAAAACTGAAAAATTGGTTCTTGGCTTTGAAATAGGCGAGCTGCAATATGAAATGTACTTTTGTTTTGATGGTGCCAAACTGACCGAGTGTATCCAATTCAACCTGAGTTAATTCAAAATAGAGCTGTTGTTCATTTTGATTGAAAACGGGCCTTGCGTAGAGATCAGAAATTTCAGCTTCAGGCAGGAGGTAAATACGTTTTAGGTTCGTCATGCGGGTTCAAAAAAACGGAGGTTTGGCTGGACTGGTTTTCCAGTCAAAAGAACCCGCATTGTACGGCAGTTTTTGGTAAGATAAACTGGTTCAGTAAATCTTGGTTCAGAATATTGTTTTTCAGTTAGTAAAATGGACTAATCCGTATGAAAATAGGATATGCGCGAGTTTCAACCAGAGAGCAATCTTTGGCCATGCAAGTTGATGCATTAAAAAAAGCCGGTTGCGATCAAATTCATGAAGAAATTGCCAGTGGTGCAAAAACGTCAAGACCGGTGCTTGAAGAAATTATGCGAAACCTGCGGGAAGATGACACATTGATCATTTGGAAATTAGATAGGCTGGGCAGAAACCTGGCTCATTTAATCCATCTGACAACAAAATTAATTGAAAAAAAAGTTGGGTTAATCAGTTTAAACGATCCGATTGATACATCGACTGCACAAGGGCGAATGGTGTTTGGTATTTTTGCTTCTCTTGCTGAGTTTGAGCGAGAATTAATTCGTGAACGAACACAGGCCGGGTTAAAGTCGGCTCGAGCCCGCGGTCGAAAAGGCGGACGGCCTAAAGGGATGACTCAAGCGGCAACAGAAAAGGCAGCCATTGCCGAAGCCCTTTACAAAAATGGGAGCATTCCTGTGAAAAAAATTGCTGAACAATTAGGAATCTCGAAAACCACGTTGTATTCGTACCTTCGGTATCGAAACGTTGATATAGGAGTAATGCCTAAACATATAGAGGTAGTGGATTCATGAAACAGTGCTTATAGTCATTTAAGCAACATAGCTTAGAACGAACACTTTTGGGGGTTCTTCCACAGGACCCCTACTGATGACAAAACGGGTGAGGTACTTAGTAATAGAACAATTAAAATGACTAACTCCGAGATAATCAATGAGTTGCCTGAGAGTATAATAACTAACAGGTCGAACCAGATGGCTGTAAAAAAAGTGTTAAAGGGGCTTAATGTGAAGCACAATAGGAGGGCTTATTTTATGCCGCCTTTAAGTAAAGCTGATAGCTCAACCCATTAGAGTCAGATTCCCTTGTATTTTTGCCCAAAACAAGCTTTCGCAAAAATAGCGACTCCCCGAATCACCATTTTTAACCAAATCATACAACCGATTAATCAAATAAACCGCCGTATCATCCGAACTATTTTCCAACTGAAAAAGCGTCGAAACCATATTATGAACCGCTTCCAACGCCTCATTTTCATACGCCGCCACATCAATCAACAAATACTTCTGACTCGGTTTATATTGAACCAGCTCAGGTGCAGATTCAAAGACTATAATCCCCCAGCAAATCCAGACAAGAAATCAAAGCAATCTTATTCCAAATTAGTTACTATTTGTAAAAAATTGGAGTATTAAAATGAGCAGAAAAAGAACGGTCTACAGTGCTGAATTTAAAAGCAAGTTGGTATTAGAAGTTTTAAAGAATGAAAAAACACTGCAAGAAATTGCCAGTGCAAATAACATCACACCTAAGAACCTACAAAACTGGAAAAAAATATTCTTAGACAATGCAGAAATAGCAATGGAGCCCTCCAAAGCCGTTAAAGATTACAAAGAGGATCTATTAGCAGCTCAAGAACAAAATGAGATGCTCACAAAAATCGTAGGAAAAATGACGGTTGAAAAGGAGTGGCTCGAAAAAAAGCTAAAAAGCTTGGACTCATCTGATAGAAAACAGTTGATTGAGCCCAAGCTTAACACTCTACCTCTAACACAGCAGTGTGCATTATTAGGATTAAATAGAAGCAATCTCTATTACAAAAAAAGAGAGAATAAAAAGAAAGAAGAGATCAAAACTCAGATTAATCACATTTTTAAAGACATCCCTATTTATGGTGCGGCTAAAGTACACCAGCAGTTGCTTGAAGGTGGTTTTAAAGTCAGTTTAAACACGGTGGCGAGTTATCGGCAGCAGATGGGCTTGAAAGCCGTATTAGCGGTAAAACAAGTCAATACAACGATCCCCATAAAAGAACATAAAAAATATACTTATAAGCTTAGAGATCTTGATATATCACACGCTAACCAAGTTTGGAGTACAGATATAACCTATATTAAAACCAAAGAAGGGATGGTTTATTTAGCGGCGATTATTGATTGGCACTCAAAAGCAGTGCTCGCCCATAAAATATCAAACACAATGGATTCTTTTTTAGTTATGGATGTATTAGATGAAGCGCTTTCTCTCTACGGAACACCTGAAATTTTTAATACGGATCAAGGCAGTCAATACACCAGTGAAATTCATACCCAACGACTAAAAAACAAAGGCATTACTATTTCTATGGATGGAAAAGGACGAGCAACGGATAATATTTGTATTGAACGGTTTTGGCGAAGTGCAAAATGTGAGCGTATTTATTTAAATGAATATGGTTCAATTAGAGCGTTAATAGAAGATGTTGATGACTATATTGAGTTTTATAATCATCAACGGTTTCATGAAACCCTGGACTATAAAAAACCAATGAATGTATATAGAGAAAGTATTTTAGCTAATGAACAGCAGAATGAAGCGGCTTAGGAATATGGAATAAGGATTGTTGAAAAATCTGTCTTGACTCTTTGGGGTGCTATAAAGCTCCAGTCCCGACTTGCGGCTTGGGAACCACTTGAGAAACTTGGCCAACTTGGGTAAATCAACAACCAAGCCAGAATGGTACTCACCTGCAGCCTTCTTCGCATCAACCGTAATAGCCCTTGTATGGTACATAAAGCTGGTGATTAAATTATCCATGATTTGTTGATTAAGGATTGTTGAAAAATCTGTCTTGACTCTTTGGGGTGCTATAATATTAAAAAGCGTTGTCGTGAATTGATAATTCAGGTATGTGATGCAGAGGATGTCCAGATCTTAAAAGGAGTGGTAAGTAAAAATCATGTCCACATACATATAGAATATCCTCCAAAATTATGTATCAGTGATTTGGTAAAGCGGTTGAAAGGTCGCACTTCTCGCATGTTGTAGCAGGAATATCCTGCCTTAAAGAAACGCTATTGGAGGCGGCACTTTTGGGCGATAGGTTATGGAGGTTGGTCGACAGGAAACATTACTGAAGAAATGGTTCAGGGATATCTTGAGCACGATCACGATCCTTCAAACAAAGATATTGGAAGCATGATTCTTGAATAGTTAGTTTTGGACTTTCAGTCCAGTCGCAACCTATGCACTTTCAGTGCATAGTGGTTGAGTTTAGTTTTTGTCCAATGACAACGATGGCAACCCAAGCTCTTTAAGAAATCCATTGTGCTTAGCCGTAGCAGAAACAATGTTCTCCTCTAAATTCACCAACTCACTATTTACTGTCAGCAAGTCAATTTGTTTTTCTGGCTTGGCGGTACTGACATATCTGGAAATATTCAGGTTGAAATCATTTTTTTCGATCTCTTCCATCGACACGCATCTGGCGTACCGCTCATCTTTCTTGCGGTATTTATAAGTATCAATGATTTTATCGATGTGTTCTTGCAACAATCTGTTTTGTTGTTTGTCTTTCTTAAAGTCTTTACTTGCGTTAATAAACAATACATCGTCAAACTTTTTACATTTTTTTAGCACCAGAATACACACTGGAATTCCCGTTGAGAAAAACAGGTTAGCGGGTAAACCAATCACTGTATCTATATTATTATCTTTTAGCAGTTTAGTACGAATACGCGCTTCGGCACCGCCACGGAACAAAACCCCATGGGGCAAGATGATAGCCATGGTTCCTTCATCGCCCAAAAAGTGAAAGCCATGCAGCAAGAAGGCAAAGTCTGCGGCTGATTTAGGCGCAAGACCATAGCTTTTAAAACGAAAATCTTCGCCTAAGGCTTCTGTTGGTTCCCATCGATAACTAAACGGTGGATTAGCCATAACAGCATCACATTCTAGTTTTTTGGATGGGTTAATTTCATTAAGCAAATCCCAATCGTTTGTTAATGAATCTCCATAGTGAATTTCGAACTCAGAATCCTTTACCCCGTGCAAAAGCATATTCATGCGTGCCAAGTTATAGGTGGTGATGTTTTTTTCTTGCCCGTAAATTTTACCAACACCATGATCGCCCAACTGATTACGTAGGTTTAACAACAACGAGCCAGAACCACAGGCAAAATCAAGAACTTTATTTAACTTTTTCTTCTTACCTGTAGCCGGATCTTGACTATCCAGCGTAACAATTTCGGAAAGAATGCCAGAAATTTGTTGTGGCGTATAAAATTCACCTGCTTTTTTACCAGAACCTGCGGCAAATTGACCGATCAGGTATTCATAGGCATCGCCCAACACATCACTATCGCTAGAAAAACCTGCAATACCCTCGGCAATTTTAGTAATGATGGTGCAGAGTTTAGCATTTCGATCTGCGTATTTTTTACCTAGCTTTTCAGAATCCAGATTTATTTCCGAGAACAAACCCTGAAAGTTATTTTCAAAGGATTTGTTTTCAATATATTTAAAACCTTTCTGTAAGGTAAGCAGTAAACCATCATGTTGGGTTCTAGCCAGCTCCGCGATACTACTCCATAAGTGTTGAGGTTCAATCACATAATGAACTTTACGGCGCATTTGTTTTTCAAACGCGAGGATATCTTCCTCATTTTTTTCATACCACAATGTTAAGGGTGCGCGCTTGTCATCGGCTTCAAGCTTAGGATAATCTTCCCCCAGTTCTTTTTTCGCAGAGACTGCGTAGTTATCCGATAGATAACGTAAAAACAAAAACGACAACATATAATCCCGAAAGTCATCTGCATTCATCGCACCACGCAGATGGTCTGCGATACCCCAAAGTGTACTACCTAGTTTATTTAAATCTTGTTCGGTCATGTCCTTGTCCTTGTCCTTGTTCTGGTCTCACTAAGTATTTCTGGCAGATCAAACTGAAAGCTATTGATGAAATCTTTAAGTATATCTCGGAATAAGTTTTGATTATCTTCGCCCATTGGAGTCGGTTCGTGAATAGCATAGCTTCCGTGGCTAAGAAGATTAAGCGCCCTGTTAAATAACGCCCTATTCTCACCATCATCAAGTGCCTTGAGACAAAAAGAAATGTCTGAGTGGCCGAAGAATGTAGCAGTTTTCTCCATAATGCTACGCAAGGCGTTGAAGTGGAACGTGTAGAGCGTGCCTGCTTCTGGGTCAGCAGATTTTTGCAACTCAGCAAGGGTTGCAACGTGGTGAAAAAATGGGGTATCTTCAGTGGAGCGAAGAGTATACTTCCCTTCGCTATTGGGACGATGGAGGAAGTAACGTTTGTGTTTTACCTTAGGTTCATTTTCTTTCGATCTACCAATCTCATTGCACATCACATTGAAAAAGAGTGAATGATGAGAAGAGACAACGGCTTTAATGGGGTCAGGGGAATCATTTTCGTCTTTACGGTTGGTCGCGCGGCGTAGAATTTTAGCTAGATCACAGGCAACCGCGATTGCGTTGTTATCATCAAGAGATGATACAGGATCATCAATATAAATATATCTTACCCATTGATAAGACTCATGTCCGTCAAGAACCCGCTCGCAGATCGCCATGAATATGCACCAGATAAAAATACTTTCTTCGCCTCGGGATATTTTGATGTTGTCTTGCCCATCTTTATTGAATTTTACAAAGTGTGGTTTGGTAAATGTATCTTCCCCTTGCTTAATTTCCTTGTAATCAAAATCGAAACCAAAATCAGCATAGCGACTGAGGTATTCATCAATAGTTGGCTCCAACCCTAGGTTAGTAAATCCATCAAAGAACTTTGAAAATTGATTTACTCGTAACCCGCGAATAAAGTCTTTTTCTAGATCGTTTTCCCATGTGAATAAATCTTCGGTGAAAGCGTTAAAATAGAGTGAGTCTGCATTTCCTCCATTGTTACGTTTTCCTCGATCTTTGAAATCCATAGACAACCGCGTCTTCCCTGTACGGTTATATGCGTAAAGGAGAACTAACTCCTTGTTGTTTAAGTCGTCGCGTAGCTGAGTGACTAAAGTGTTTAAATTTTGGTACGTACATACTCCGCTCATGCGCCCACCCCATCAGTTGCGGGGAAAAGCTGCTGCATCAATCCTTTTTTATGAGTTTTGAGTGACTCGATTTTTTGGGCTTGAGCGGTAATGAGGTCGTCGACGGAAGATAGGCAGTCCGCTATTTTTTGTTGTTCTTTAGACTCTGGAAATTTGACTTTTAGCCCTTTAAACTGTTGTGAAGATAGATTAGCTTGCTTTGTTCCACCGGGCAGGGAATAAAGTTCGGTTAGTAAACTTTCACTTTTAAGTAATTGCAGTAAAAAACCTTTAATGCAATTAGCTTTATGTACAATTTTCAGCACACGTTGATTCAATAATAATTGCTCGCAGCTTTCTGGAATCTGAACAATAAAGCCATAATCTTTTTTACCCATAGTCCCCGTCGTTGACATAAGAAGATCTAAAGGTTTTACCAAAAACCTAGAGTACTCTTCGTTAAAATGTTTAGGCAAGTAAACTGGAGTTCGATTAAGTTGAAGCTCTCCTTGGTACAGATTTCCCATTCTTATAAGCTGTATACCATCTTCAATAAAGTCAATGCTTTTAAAAGAATTGCCCATAATTCCATTCGCTAAATCGTTAATGACTCCTTCTTCCCACTCCCCCGCATCCAGAAACTCCGGAAACCGAAGTTTGGGAACAGCTTCACCTTCAGCAGTGAATAGCTGCTGCATCAAGCCTTTCTTATGATCTTTGAGTGATTCTATTTTTTTGGCTTGGGCGGTGATGAGATCGTCTATGGAAGACAGGCAGTCCGCTATTTTTTGTTGTTCATCTGGCTGAGGTATAAAAAAATTGAACCTTTTAAATAGATTTTTTTTGCTGATTCTAACTCGACCAGAACCACTTGAAAGACTGAGCAACTTTCGTTGGTTTGGGTCATGGAGAATCAGATTCATTAAAAAATAATTATTAAAATAGGAGTTATTGCGAATCCAGCAAACATCAACGCTAGTAATATACTCCCCATTTTTCTTAAAAATACAGCAATACAAATTTCTATCAACCATTCTATTAATTAACAGATCATCTTTAATTATTTTTGTCCCTCCTAACCCCTTAAATTTATTTATCGAAATAGTTTTCATTGGCTTTTCAATAAATTCTCCAAGACCTATATTCCCTAATTGAACAATTTCAAATTGCCCATGCATCGAAATATCTTTCGACAATATCCAGTCTCCATCACCATGAATAAGGCCATCGAAATCTCCTAATCGCTTCTCCTCCCACGGCCCCACATCACGAAACTCAGGAAAGCGAAGCTTAGGCACTAGCGTTTTTGTTGTTTGCTTACTCATACGCCGCTAACCCCGAAACATCACGCCCTTGGGCAAGTTTATTTAATAGCGGCACTAAGTCTTCCATCAGCGCAAGCTCTGCTTCGCGTCGAGCCTTCCAACCCAAATCCAGTGGCTCCAATAGGTCGGTGAGTTGTTCACCGTCGAAAATCATGCGATCCATAATGGCATCTACAAAGCTTTGCAGGGCATCACTGGTTAACCCATGTTTTTCTGCCATAACGGTAAGTTCTTTGGCAGATTTTTCTGCTTTAAATTTATCATAGCCTTTACGAATATCTTTTTCTTTTAGTTTTTCACCTGCTTGTAGGCAATTGATGTATTCCACTATGTCTTCGCGTTCATCCATCATGTTTGCGCTGGCGCTGATTAAGTCAATCAGTTGCTGGCGAGTCATTTTCTGTTTGCTTGGCTTATCATCAATGGAGCTGGCAATCAATCCCATGATATAGTCGTAATCAATCACAGCTGAGGAAAATAACACCAGTTCAAAATCCAGTTGTTGTATGGAGTCATCGGGATTATCACCGCCTTTGCCTTGTTGTGTTTTAAGGCGTTGTGCCGTTTCCAGATACATACCTTTAAAGCCTCGCAGTTCTTCTTCTGGTAATCTCTCTTTTACTTTGCCTATTTGTTCGTCGCTTAGATCGGTGTATTGATCAAGCTGAGTTTTCAATCGCTGCACTTCTTTAAAGTGGTTAATAAATTCAGCGCGTGCGGCATCACCTTTCAGGTTATTGACTTCTTCGGGTGCGCAGGCAAGACCTTGCGAGTCCATGAATTTTTCCAGTTGGCTAACAGCACCGTCTAATTGTTTAATCACTTCGGGTGCAGGATCTACTAACCATATCTCTTTTGCTTTGTCTTTGCTTGCACCAGAGAACAGCGCAATAGCCTCATTAACGGCTTTCTCCTGATAACGAAAATCTAAAATCATGCCATGTGGTTTCGTATCGTTAAGCACGCGGTTGGTACGTGAGAACGCTTGAATTAACCCATGGTGTTTTAAGTTTTTGTCTACATACAGGGTATTGAGATATTTAGAATCAAAACCAGTGAGTAACATATCTACCACAATCACGATGTCGATTTTATTGTTATGCGGGTAATCCTTGTTGCTATATTTTTGATCTTTAATGCGTTGCTGTACGTCCTGATAGTATAGATCGAATTCGTTAATGTTATGGTTTGTGCCGTATCGAGTATTAAAATCAGTAATGATAGCTTTTAGTGCCTTTTTCTTTTCTTCTGGTGCTTCTTCGTTATCGGCTTTTTCTTGTGGCAGGTCTTCTTGAAGCTGTTTTATATCAGCTATATTTTTTCCATTTGCATTCTCATTGTCTTTTGCAAGAGCCTTTGGCGGTGGCGAAAACATACAGGCAATATTTAAAGGCTGATAGGTTTCGTTTTCCCCTTGGCGCTTCTTCTGTTCTTCTTTAAACAAAGCGTAGTATTCAATAGCATGATTAATTGATGACGTAGCCAAAACTGCGTTGAAACGTCGCAGGTTTGTGGCTGCATCGTGATTGTCCAAAATTTCTTTTACAACGGCTTCGGGTGCAGGTGCTTTTGGCTTCGGCTTTTTACCTTTCTTACCTCTTTTATCTTCAATGTCTTTAGGGTTTTCACCAAAGTAGTCGATATGGAATCGCAGTACATTGCGATCTTCTATGGCGTTGGTAATTGTGTAGTGATGCAATTCTTTTTGGAAAATATCTTCAGTGGTTTTGTAAGATGCTTGTGTACCATCGATTGTTTTGTAAGTGGCATTCTCTTCAAAAATAGGCGTGCCCGTAAAACCGAATAATTGAGCATTGGGAAAGAACGACTTAATAGATTGGTGATTATCACCAAATTGAGAGCGATGGCATTCATCAAAAATAAATACAATACGCTGGTTTCGCAATGGCTCTAGCCGTTCCTTGTAGGGTTGCTTACCTTTTTGTTTATTCGCCTGATTGCGCTTACTGGTTTCATCCAGAGCAAGACCAAGCTTTTGGATAGTTGTAACAATAACTTTATCGGCATAGTCTTCCGAGAGCATCCGACGCACTAGCGTTTCGGTGTTGGTATTTTCTTCAACACAACCTTCTTGAAACTTATTAAATTCTTCACGAGTTTGACGGTCGAGGTCTTTGCGATCCACCACAAACAAGCATTTATCTACATCTGGGTTGTCTTTCAAAAGTGTGGAGGCTTTAAACGAAGTAAGTGTTTTACCACTACCAGTAGTATGCCAGATATAACCATTGCCTCGATCTTGATGAATACAATCGACAATAGCTTTAACTGCATAGATTTGATACGGACGCATAATCATGAGCTTTTGCTCGCTGGCAACCAAAACCATATATCGGCTTATCATTTTCCCCAATGTGCATTTGGCAAGAAAATTATCAGAAAAGTCATGTAAATGATTAACCTTTTTATTGTCTTTACATGCAAGTTCATAAATAGGCAAAAAACGCTCATCAGCATTAAAACTAAAGTGCTGGTTGTGATTATTGGCAAAGTAACGTGTTTTATTTTCATTACTTACAATAAATAACTGCATAAAACACATCAGTGTATTAGTGTAGCCATTACCAGCATCGTTTTTATAATCAACGATTTGCTCCATGGCACGGCGAGGACTGACATCCAAAGTTTTTAGTTCTATTTGTACCACTGGTACGCCGTTGATAAGCAAAATCACATCGTAACGATGATTGTTATTGTCCGTGTTGATACGTAACTGATTGATGACTTCATATTCGTTTTTACACCAGTCTTTAATATTAACCAGTGTATATTGCAGTGGAGTACTGTCTTCACGTTGAAAGGTATTACGTTCACGCAGGGTTTTGGAGGCGGTAAATACATCGGGATTGACTATTTCATCCCGCAGACGAGTAAATTCGGAATCAGTAAGATTGACGCGGTTAAGTGCCTCGAATTTCTCACGGAAGTTTTGCTCAAGTGCAGTGCGGTCACGGATATCTTCGCGATAGCTGTATTTTAGATCTTTTAGCTTGGTTATTAAAGCGTCTTCGATCTGTTGTTCTTTTGTCATGCATTCGCCCCGACAGTAACTTGTTTTCCACTTTCAAAATCTAACATTTTCTTAAAGCCTTTGAGATAGAGGTAAGCACTCAATGAAGCACGTACTTGCCCTATTCAGACATATCAGATTTTTTAATATTCCAAGGCAGTAAAGCTTCCACTTTATCAACCGTATCAGCACAGGGTAAAGCAGTGAGTACCTGTTTAAGATATTCATAAGGCTCCAGTCCATTTGCTTTAGCCATTTCTATCAGGCTGTAATGTATTGTATTGTATTGTATTGCACTGGCATGAGCACCCCCAGGTGTATCAGAAAATAACCAGGCTTTACGTCCTATCACAAACGGGCGAATCGCATTTTCCGCCAGTATATTGCTCATATTGAGCTCACCAGTGGTGCAATACACATTGAGCTTGTCCCTCTGGCTACTAAGTGCGTGTTTTAAAAGTCACATGAATCAGTTTTCAAGCCGCCCTAGCATCAAATTTATCATTGCAATGTGAATAAAAGCTGTACTGGAGTCGGTTAATACCTCGTAATCTTTACTCAAGCGACGATAACGATAAAGCCAAGCAAAGGTCCTTTCAACGACCCAGCGGTGTGATAATAATTTAAACCCTTGAGCATCATCCGAGCGCAAAATAGTTTGTAAAACTATATATGATAGCGTTGAGCTACCCAATCCATCATCTTGATACCACGATAACCACCATCAACCCAAATACGGAGTATTTTTTTACAACTGCCTGTAAATAATTTGAATAAAAGTTTCGCACCATCCCGTTCTTGAACCGAAGCCGCTGTAACCACAACAACCATAATTAACCCAAGTGTGTCAACAAGGATATGGCGTTTTCGCCCTTGAATTTTCTTCCCGGCATCAAAGCCTTTTACACCTGCTAGAGCAGTTGTTTTAACGCTTTGGCTATCGATAGAACCAGCTATGGGTTGTTTATGACGTCCCGCTTTTTGTCTGACTCTAGCACGTAAAGTATCATGGGTTCTGTCGCAAAAGATAAGTATTTGTGTAAACTCGGCTATAAACCTGTTTTTATGCCTCTCATGACAAAGTATCATGCAGGAGACAATGTTATCAACTCATCGGGATAATTGAATGGATAAGCCAGGTATGATCTGGTGTTCAGGAAAATAATTACTTAAAAAATGGCGCCATTTTTAGTTGAGCATGCAAACCTACTTTGGGTGAACTTAAGTCTTATGATCGTAGGTAATAGGCTATTTTTGGTTTTTGCGACAGAACCCCAGCGTTGATTATCTCTTTCTTGTCGTTAGCATTCATTTTATTAAAAATTAAACTGGGTGAAAAGCAAACAAGACCCTTAAAAACTTGCTATATCTTGGTTGCATGAGTTAAAGTTATGGCAAACCTAGCCTGATATTTCCTTTTTCAGGTAACTCTCCCGAACTTATGAAGTTTAGGACATAAAAAAACCCCTACACACATTTGATTGTATGCAGAGGTTTTTTAAAGGTTGTGTATGAGTGATAAGAGTCACTCACCACAGCTTGAAAGTAAGAAAACACCTCTTGCTTTCAAACAGACGTTAATTATATCTTAATTAGCATCCAATTTGAAAGCATTATTTGAATCCTCTGCTTTACAAGCTCAGCCCCTATTTTGGAATCAAGATGATTTGGGATAGGTCAGGACAGTGTTGTCGAACAAGGGTAACTGCTAAGACAACCCATTAAGGCATCTTTTGTATAAAGTATAAGCCGCAAGCTTATTGTCGTTTTGAATGCGGGATTTGAATTTTATAATGCAGAAGATGGCACGTTTGGAGCAGGGGTGGATATTTTATATATCTGGCAACGTGCAGGGCGTAACGACTGTGAAAGGGGCTTAAAAACTCAAGTAACACGATCCCAAGATACACTGAAACTCTAGTCCGCATTATCTGTTTTTTTCAAGCAGTTGTGGGAGGGGGAGCTGTGAAAGGGGATTCGTAGGCCTGCCTTAGGGGCTAAATGGCTGTACTATCTCTCTCTTCTTTTCAAAAATACCATTTATTATTATTGATGCGCGGAGCGCGGTTTAAGAGAAATCATATTGCTGTGATTGACAGTGATTGTGGGGACTAAATTTAGGAATTTGCGCGTTCCTAAAATGGTTCAATGGGTTTTGTCTCCCAGAAGATAATTAAGGGGAACCCCTTTTAGACCTTAATTTTTGGAGAGTCTCAGCCCTTAGAGAAAGTAACTTTCTCACGCGTATATCCGTCAAATGTGGAATCCCCTATTTTGGGCGAGGCTGATATTTCAACACTTGAATCCGAGTACTCTGAATAGGATTCTTCTTGTTGCTTACATTCTTTAAGGAATGTAAAATATTTGTGCTTAATACGCTCATTATCTGGATGGTGGTTCATAATCTTTTAACCTCTCTATTTGAGGGTGGTATAGCAAAAATTGACACTAATGCTATAATATTGTTTATTTTATTCACTTTACTCACCTTTCTAATTTAGAGAAAGATTCTATAAAATGGGTCTGCTTTAAACTCTTAA
>NZ_BDMN01000194.1 GCF_002189065.1 Bathymodiolus platifrons methanotrophic gill symbiont | reverse complement strand
CCCTCCGTGCGGTTGCAATACGAACGTCTTTTTCGGATAAATTGAAATAGTCGGTATCCGAATACGGAATGCGGGACTTATACCCAGTCTCCCTAGACAGCCACTGGAAAAAAGTTTTAAGATGCCTCAGGGTTGAGTTAAGCGTTGACCTACTTAAGGGCTTACCTGTACGCTGATTGGTTTGCTTGGCAAGATTTTTCTTAAATTCTATCGCCTGGTTAAAATTAAATGCCTTAAAATCCCGATATTTTGTATAAGATTCAAAGCGACTAATCGCCGCAGCTGCCGAATCTATAGATGATTCATCTTGTTGCTTACATTCTTTAAGGAATGTAAAATATTTGTGCTTAATACGCTCATTATCTGGATGGTGGTTCATAACTTTTTAACCTCTCTATTTGAGGGGGGTATAGCAAAAATTGACACTAATGCTATAATATTGAATATTTTATTCACTTTACTCACCTTTAAGGTTAGTTGACATCGTGATGTCCTTTTGGTTATAATTTCTTTAAATTAAAGTTTCAAAATCAACTATAAAAAACATAACAGTCTAGTCTTTGAGAGACTCATAATGGGATATGCTTTTGAAAAATTAGCCCCGATGAGACTGCTACATTTTTTATGAAAGTTGTAAGTATTCTCCATTCTAATTTAGAGAAAGATTCTATAAAATGGGTCTTCTTTAAACTCTTAAATCCTGTCTCCTGATCAAGCCAAAACGCATAATTAACTTATGTATTTCATCCGTGTTGAAGAGTCCTTATTGGAGTCACAATTTAAGGGGGGGTATATAGTATTGCTTAATCCTTTTAATGCTCTCGTTCATTGGACTGCCCATATCCCCTTAATCTCCTCTAATCTTGAGAATTTATTGATAATGTTTTCACACGTTGGACAGAGTCCGCTCAAGAGTACCTGAGACTTATTTATAGGCTTATAATCAACCATGTTTTCAGCGGGTATCTTAGGAGCGCGACACTTTACACAATATATTTCAGACGACTTGCATTTCTTCTTATTACCCTCTCTTTTTTCTTGTAGATACCTCTTTAAATCCCTACCAAGAATTAACAGAGGACGCTCTTTATCAATGGTAGCTAAACCATCTTTAATCCAAGAATGAACCGTGTTTTTATGAACAGAATATAAATAAGCGATCTGACTCACTGTATAGCTACGATGGATTTTTACATTATTGGGATTTAGACGCTTAGCCATTATCTTTCACCCCCCTTTCCTATCCAGCCGACTTCCCTACCAGCTAGAGAAATAGGAGTAGGTAGAGCTAATATGGGTGGTTTTGTTTTGTTGTGACAGAACCCTTGAATTGCATTTTTCATAAGTTTTACCTAGTTTGGTATTTAAAACGAGGTAAACAAGCGCCTGAACAGCAATAACGGACAGCATTAAAACTAGATTAAATATTTCCAAGCCATTGAATACCAAAAGGGATTCCGTGCGGCTGTGTTGATATTTACTAGGGTTGACAATTAACGTTTTTATTAGGTATTATAGGGACAGGATTTAAGAATCCTTAACGCCCTTGTTTGTATAATGTACCTTAAAACATGTAATTTAATATTTTCCCTCTATGTTTAATATTGTCCTCTGCGAAAGGACTTGTTTACGGTTACAACACGCTTATCTCTTCTGATAAAGGAATAAGCATCTTGGTGTAGGAACTATTTCCACACCAACCTGATAGTCTATCATAAATATAAAAAAGCCTCAATGTTTATTTTTTCATTGGGGCTTTTTATTGCCTGCCATTAATGTTCCTAGATGTGACAGTGAACCTACTTTTCTTGTGCGACCACCCTGCAACGCGCGGTGTAATAAGGGTTTAATGACCTGCCTCTTTTAAATCACACACTAAGGACATAGTTTAACTTTTAATAAAATGAATGCTAACGACAAGAAAGAAATAATTAATGCTGGCGCGGATAACATGTACAAACTAGCTGGCACTGTAATTATGATGGCTAACCTTGGTTTTATACCCACCAGAATTAAAAAGCCTTATATTTTTTCCATGGACACCTATCTTGTTACTGGGCTATCTGGCTACTCAAAAAGTCTAAAAAAGCTAATAGAAATTTACAATCAAGGTGTAATTACCGAAAAAGACAGTGTTAAGGCTGAGAAGCTAAAGACTGCATCTAAGTTAATTTTTGACGGGGCTGAACCAATGGAGGCTATAAACGAAGTGGGCTTCAAAGCTTCGGATATTGACCCCGATAGAGAGGACATAAGCTATAGCGATTTACAAGATAGCTACATCAAGACTTATAACTATTTATTTCCTTCTATCGATCAATAATATTCTGGTTCTGTCGCAAAAGATAAGTATTTGTGTAAACCCGGCTATAAACCTGTTTTTATGCCTCTCATGACAAAGCATCATGCAGGAGAAAATATTATCAACTCATCGGGATAATTGAATGGATAAGCCAGGTATAATCTGGTGTTAAGGAAAATAATTACTTAACAAAAGGCACCATTTTTAGTTGAGCATGCAAAACTAATTGGGGTGAAATTAAATCTTATGTTCGTAGGTAATAGGCTATTTTGTTTTTTGCGACAGAACCGCATGGCGCTCCTGCCTGAAAAGCCTAAGGGTATGCACTGGAAAACATATCACAAGCTTCAAGACCAAGCTATGAGTGATGAGGAGAGTTGTTTTCAGAAAATAGATGAGTATCTTGATCGGTTTTCTTCTCGGTGACCTTAAACAATATAATTAGTTGGGAACTCACTTGAACCCGTAGTTTTTTTACGGCAGACACTAGCTTTTAATTTTTTCTTGACTAAAATAGAGTGCGTTATATAAATAATCTACACGGTAGCTATTTCAATGTTATCAAAGTTTGAGGTAAAAAATTTTAAAGGTTTTAAAGATTGGTTCGTTATCGATTTTTCTGATGTAAATGATTATCAATTTAACACAGAATGCATAAAGGATGATGTGGTCAATAAAGCAATGATATATGGATCTAATGGTTCTGGTAAATCTAATCTAGGCTTTGCTATCTTTGATATTATTTCGCATTTAACTAATAATGAGCATGATCATTTATGTTATAGAAACTATCTAAATGCTAACGTTGATAATGAATTGGCAGAATTTAAATACAAGTTCAAATTTAAAGATAATTCACTTGAGTATCGATATGGCAAGAAAAATAAATCTACATTATCTTATGAGCATTTAAAGATTAATGGCAACTCCATTGTTTCATTGGATAGAAGAAATAGCACTAATGCTAAAATTGATCTTGAAGGAGCAGAAAACTTAAACACTGATGTAGGCGATTCAAAAATATCTATTGTTAATTATATAAAAAACAATACTATATTGGCTGATAATGCAATAAATAGTGTCTTTAATCAGTTCATTGAATTTGTCGATGGAATGTTGTTCTTCAGGTCCTTAGCAGGCAATAATTATTTAGGTTTTGAGAAAGGTTCTGGCAATATTGATAAGGATATTATTGCTCATGGTAATGTTTCAGACTTTCAAGATTTTCTTAATCAGGCAGGTGTTGAATGCAAGTTAACAACTATCGAGTTAAACGGTGAACAAAGTCTAGCGTTTGTTTTCAAAAATAACCCCGTTTATTTTTTTGATATTGCATCTACGGGAACTCAGTCGCTTGCCTTGTTTTATTATTGGTATCAGAGATTAAAAGAGAATTCTAAGGTAACGATGGTGTTTATTGATGAATTCGATGCTTATTACCATCACTCTTTATCCAAATTAATTGTTACGCGATTGAAAAATATTAGTGCTCAAGTTGTATTAACAACACATAACACTAGCATAATGAGTAATGATTTATTTAGACCTGATTGTTATTTCTTAATGCATAAAGAAAAGATTAAGCCTATTAGTCGGTGTACTCAAAAGGAATTAAGAATTGCTCATAATTTAGAAAAAATGTATAGGGCAGGCGCTTTTAATGAAGGATGAAAGCATTATCCTGTTTGTGTTTGAGGGGGAGAAGACAGAAGTTAAGGTTTATGAAAATTTAAAATTATACTTCTCTAAGTTTGATGCTAATACACATATCTATACAACATTTGATACTCATATTTACGAGCTATACTGGGTGCTACAAAAAGATTCTGATAAAGATATTGTTGAGTTGATTAGGGATAGAAATGAGCAGAATAGACAATCGCTTGCTAATATTTCAAGAGATTCGGTTGCTGAGGTCTATCTATTCTTTGATTATGATGGACATGTTCCAGTAGCAACTAATGAAATATTAATGGAGATGATTGAATATTTTGATAATGAGACAGAAGCAGGGAAATTGTACATTAGTTACCCAATGGTTGAGGCTTTAAAGCATGTTCATAGAGATGTGGATTTTAAAGAGACTATTGTTGAAATTAATTCTGGAAAAAGCTACAAAACGTTAGTTGGTGAGGAATGTGGAAATAATATTCAGGACTTAACAAAGCTGACTTTAAGCAATTGGAACTGGATAATTGAAGCGCATGGAAAGAAATTAAATTATATTGTAAATGATGATTTTATCTTTCCTGGGCAGCATGTTTCCCAGATAGAAACCTTCAGAGCACAATTAGAAAAATATATTACTCCTGTTCGTAAAGTAGCTGTATTAAGTGCTTTTCCTATTTTGATTATAGATTACTATGGTGTTAATAAAATCAAGCAAAAACTTGTAGAGCATGCAGAATAGAGCACAGGACTTTAGTACGGAAATACTACGTAACTTACTACGCTATTCAGCTTATTCATACTACTTTGAACAACTTTAAACTTGTGTTATCCTATTGATTAAAAGGAGTTTTAAAGAGTTTGAGATAGTCTCTCAGTATTCATAGTCCCGTGTATATGACATTCTGCGCCCTCCTTGGCGGTTGTCAATGGCCAAAATAATTGAGCCACTTTTCCAGCAAAATAGTTAGTTGTTAAGCTTAGATTTCAGTCGATAACTTTCCCCCTCCCAGCATAAAAATGTGTGAATGATGAATAAGTCTGTCCACAATCAGCACAGCCACATTGTTATCAAAGAAGAACTCCCCCCAGTTAGTAAATTCTTTATTGGTTGTCAGAATGATTGATCTGTATTCATACAGTGCATTAATCAACTGAAACAGGTTATGCATGCCTTTTTCATTCATAGGCGCGCCACCGCGCGCCTCATGATAGATTTTGGGACACCATGTCACAAAAATCGATTCGCCACTCGGCAAATAATTTGTGCCCTGGTCCGCCACGCGTCCGCCTCAACTACGCAACAAAACCCTGCTCCGTTAAGGCTCCCACACATGGCTTGACGGCTATTCGGAATGCAATTCTTTGCCTCGGCGCGCTGCTAGCGCACTTCGGATTGGCGAATTGCCCTGTCGCCTATCAGGGACTAAAAATCACCACTTAGCTAAGCTCCGTTTCCCTGATTTTCAGCGAATGAGAAAAATAAAAACAGGTTCATAGCCGGGTTTACACAAATACGTATATTTTGCGACAGAACCATGGTTCTGTCGCAATAATTTATTATGAAGGTTGAGGTAATGAAAATGATCAAAAAAGGACAAATGTGAGTTAATTTAGAGAGGTCTTGTATCTTAATTCCAGTGTTAATTTAGTTGAATAAATGGCACTATCCAATGACGGTTGGATGAGGGGTAGAGACATTGTAAGGAGGCCTTGATTATAAAAAATCGTGGGGCAGATTAGTGCCTACCCCTCTTTAATAACGCCTTTAAATGCGAACAGTATCTTGTGCCTGGCCACCACGCAAGAGCACGAATAGTTACAAGAATGCCATGACGTTATTTTATCCAATCTTTAGTTTACGCTTAACTGGAGATAATACGATGATTTATATTGGAATTGATATTTCTAAACTTACCTTTGATGCGGCTTATATTCTTAATTCTCGCACTATTCATAAACAATTTTCTAATAACCTCAAAGGGTTTGGAGAGTTTTCTTTATGGGTGAATAAGAGTAAGAAAGAGGTTTATACCTGTCTCGAAGCAACCGGTATTTATAGCTTTGATCTAGCGCAATATTTATCTCAGCAAAAAGTAAACGTAATGGTCGTTAACCCGATTATCACACATGCCTTTTTTAAGATGGAATTAAATCGTAATAAAACAGATAAGGCAGATGCTCAGCTTATTGCCAGGTATTGTGAACATGTTGTTTTAACAGGTGACTACAAAAAGAGATCATATCAACCTAAAGGAGCAGACTATGAAGCAATACAACGCTTAGTCACACGCTGCGATCAGTTAGAGAAGTCTAAAACACAAGAAAATAACCGCTTAGAAGCCAGTGTGAATAAACAGACATCACGTTCTATAAAACGATTACAAAAAGCGATTGATAAGGAGATTGTTCGGATCAAAAAAACCATTGCTGACATTGTTAAAAATAATCAATCTCTCAGTCAACAAGTCGATTTATTAGTCAGTATCAACGGCATTGGTGAACGGACTGCATGGAGTATTTTAGCGTATATTGGTGACATTAATTTCTTTTCAAATTCAAAACAAATTGCCAGTTATGCTGGATTAACACCCAAGATCATACAGTCAGGTACGAGCATTGATAAATCATCATTATCTAAGCTTGGGCATAAACGATTGCGTAAGTCGCTTTATATGCCAGCACTTGTCGCTATTCGACACAACCCAGTATTAAAGGCTCTTTATGAGCGTTTAGTGAATAATGGCAAACCTAAAAAAGTGGCGATAGTCGCTGTCATGAGAAAATTGTTGATTTTATCTTATGGCGTATTGAAGTCAGAAAAACCATTTGATATAAATTATCAAATGGCGGACTAATTTTTTAAAGAGCCCGTCAAAGAAAAGAGAGGGTGTTTTCAATAAATAAAAGTTGATTTTTAAGACAGTATCTAACCCCTAGGGAAAAGTAACTTTTTTTAGCGTATATCCATTATATGCAAAAACCCTTATATGAGAAAAATAGGGGTATCTGACTCTATTTTCAAGGCATCAAGTTATTACTACGTTGACACCTAAAGCCACTAAACCAGAGAAATAAAGGGCTCAAGGTGGTTTGTCATTCAGTGAGGTATTGATAGCCCCCTTTTTGACACTAAATCTAAAGGACTCTCAGCCCTAGGGAAAAGTAACTTTTTTAGCGTATATTACCTATATGCAGAAATGTGAAACTAACCTCGCCACAAGAGAGCTCATAAAGCACTGTAAAGACATTAATTGGGAAACTTCAGTTATCGCATTACCCACTACTAATCACATAGAGCAAGAATATGGATCAAGGAAATCATTACAAGAAGTGCGACCTACAGGTTCATTCACCTAGAGATATAAATTGGAAGGGTGACAGTTGCGTTACACCAGAAGAACGTAAGGCATATTCAAAAACTTTCGTTAAAGAATGTAGGGAGGCTGGCATAAATGCAGTAGCGGTAACTGACCATCACGATATGGTCTTTTTCGAATACATTAAAGCAGCTTCGAAGGCAGAGCTAGATGAAGGCGGAGATTTAGTTCCCAATGATCAACAGTTGGTTGTTTTTCCAGGTATAGAGCTGACTTTTAACCAACCACCAATGCAGGGTTTACTGATACTTGATGCAAGCTTTCCAGAAGCTTTGTTTCCCACTGTGCTTGGTTCGCTTTCATTAGCTCAAGCAGCAAAGGAAGATTCGAAGACTATCCAAACAGTCGCAATTTCCAGCAATACCATAAACAGTATTGGCGACATCTACAGGAAGCTAGATGGTACGGACGGTGTAAAAGGACGGTACATCTTCCTGCCTCACGTAAAGGATGGTGGCCACAAAACATTGATGAGGGATGGCTTTCACGAAGCTTATGCGAAAATGCCAAGCGTCGGAGGTTATGTCGATGGAAAATTCGAAGGTGGCGGCGTGGGTTACCTCAAGATACTTAATGGAGAGGTTGATGCGTGGGGGTTTAAAACAATTGCCGTTATTCAGACAACCGACTATAGAGCAGATGAAACACTTGCTAATCTTGATACTGCTACATGGATAAAATGGCGTGAGCCAACGGCTGAAGCTTTACGGCAGGCATGTCTCGCAAAGGAGTCAAGGATAAGTCTTGTTGAGCCAGAGCTACCAAATATTTTTATCGAGAAGATTGATGTCACCAATTCCTCCTTTTTATCGAAGTTTGATTTAGATCTAAATCCACAACTAAATTCTATTATTGGAGGCAGAGGATCAGGCAAGTCCACGATATTAGAATACTTGAGATGGGCGTTATGTGACCAGACTGAAGGGTTTGGAAAAGAGGGTGTTCAATCCGATATATTAAAGAGACGTAATACTCTAATAGATAAAACCCTCAAAGAGGTGGATGGTGAAGTTAGAGTTTTCTTTATTGTTAATGGCACTCGACACATAGTAAAACGAAATCCGAAGTCTGAGGATGTGCTGCTGAAAATTGGAGATAGGGATTTTGAGTCGGTCAGGCCAAGTCAGATTCAAGATTTATTACCCATTCAAGCCTATAGTCAGAAACAACTAAGCAGCATTTCGGTTCGGTCAGACGAACTAAGGCGATTTATTGAACAGCCCATTTCAAAAGAAATCGAGGATATAGATTCAAAAGTTGGCGAAGCTTTAGTTGAAGTCAAGTCCGCCTATCAGAAGCTATCAAAAAGTAAGGAGCTTTATACCGATCTAAGAAAAAATGAAATTGAAATAGGCTCTTTCAAATCACAGATAGAAAAACTTCGTGGTGGTCTGAAGGGTATTTCGGAGGGTGATAAGAAAATATTGGATCGGGCAAAATATTATGTGAATGAAAAAATCGCTTTGATGAGGTTTCTCTTGAGTGTTTTTCCATTCAAGACAGCATACGGCCTTTAAAGGAATTGCTTGAAAAATACAAAGGTAAGGCTAGTGATAGCTCAGAAACATTTGAGAATGAAGACATTCTTAAAGGTCTAAACGAGTCACGAAGTAAATTGTTGGAGGAAGCTTTAAATAAGGTTCAAGAGCTTGAAAAGTTGCATTCAGATTCAGTTGTGAGGTACGAGGAACTGCGTGTATCCACCTTTTATTGAAATTTAGAATTATGATAGCAGATAGCGTTGGGAAGGGGGATTTATGCGACAGAACCCAGAGAATTGTTCATCGATTCCTTAAAAACCGCAGTCCGCGCATCTATTTCTGAAATACCAAAAACCAAGATTAAAAACTTTTCCCAGTTATAAAAAACGAAGATAGATGCTTAAAAAGCATGTGGGTGGGGCGCGGGCCCGCTAATGCCTTCGGCGCCACAGACGTCCTGCGTACGTGCCACTTCGCCACTACCATCGTATACTCGGTGCTCTGGCTCGTAACACCCCATCAAATGGCTGTCAGCGCTTGCTGTTGGCTTTTTGAGAATGTAAATTTTATTTTTACCACTGATCTGCCTTGCTTCTCACATTGAGTGGGTGCTACCCATAAGAAAGTTGATATATTTCAGCCACAGTCGGGGCAAAAGAGTAATAAAAAGTTCTCTCGCAAAGGGGTAAGTCCTTCAGAGTTATAGTCAAATCTGGTGTTTAAGGCTGAGAAGCTAAAGACTGCATCTAAGTTAATTTTTGACGGGGCTGAACCAATGGAGGCTATAAACGAAGTGGGCTTCAAAGCTTCGGATATTGACCCCGATAGAGAGGACATAAGCTATAGCGATTTACAAGATAGCTACATCAAGACTTATAACTATTTATTTCCTTCTATCGATCAATACCTTCGCCAATTTTAATTTAAGCAAAAAATGACAATCTTACACCTATATAAATCAATCGCTTATAGGCTGTAAAAATCATAAAAATGAGTGTATTTTTAGTTTGGCGAAGGTATTGATCGATCAATAATATTCTTCACTGTTGATGCGTGCCATTTGCCACCGCGCCTCTAGTTTATTGGTCCCAGATAGCTAGTCAAAACTATGCACTTTAGTGCAAGGCTTTAGCTGCTACACACTTATGTTAAACTTTGTTCTATGAATGAGCAAAGGCGAAGTGGTCATACAGTTACGCGATTCACGGCTCACTTGGTATGGGTAACAAAGTATCGATATCCGGTATTAAAGAGCGATATTAAAAAGCGTTGTCGTGAATTGATAATTCAGGTATGTGATGCAGAGGATGTCCAGATCTTAAAAGGAGTGGTAAGTAAAGATCATGTCCACATGCATATAGAATATCCTCCAAAATTATGTATCAGTGATTTGGTAGAGCGGTTGAAAGGTCGCACTTCTCGCATGTTGCAGCAGGAATATCCTGCCTTAAAGAAACGCTATTGGGGCGGCACTTTTGGGCGATAGGTTATGGAGGTTGGTCGACAGGAAACATTACTGAAGAAATGGTTCAGGAATATCTTGAGCACCACCGCGATCCTTCAAACAAAGATAGTGGAAGCATGATTCTTGAATAGTTAGTTTTGGACTTTCAGGCCAGTCGCAACCTATGCACTTTCAGTGCATAGTGGTTGAGTTATTCCTTAGCGACGCCTCCCATTGATAACCCTTTTCGATACCCCTAGATAAGGTCGCTTACGCTTTTAACGAGGCCATAGGTTTGCTCCAATAATTGATGTCAAAAAAACAAGTGTTTGATGGACGCCACCATCCGCACCAATAATCCCCTTAAAATTGCCCTGATTCTACGCAAATAGCGTAAATAAACGCTGTTAATAAACTAAGCCACTGAAAATGTTAATAATACCCATGTTAAAGAATGACTTAAAAGATCAGGATACTGACTACGGCAGATTTTAGCGGTAATATTTAGTTTCCATTTTGCCATCTCTTACCTTAGCTTCAATTTTCTTATTATATATCTGATAGGCGGAGGACAGATAAATTTATTCTAGTATTGTAAAATTCTATACAGGGCATCTGTCCCTCATTTTAGATAATCTTCGGTCTGTATGTGTTATTTTTAACCTCAGTCAAAACAGACACCTTGAAAGCTATCATTTATAAATCAAAAAATGGCATTACCTGACGCATTCGTATTGTGGTCTAAGATGTAAACCTGACAGATTGAGCTGATATAACAATTTTTAACTACATTGCTGGCTTTGCGATAGAAGCAGAGGTTTCCTTAATGTTGTGTGTGAGTAGCTTCGCCCTCATCCGCTATCAGCCCCGTCCGGGGCTGATAGCGATAGCGTCTTTTTTGTAGTCCCTTTCTCTATATTGTTTAACAATGCAATAATTCTTTTTCCCATCGCGTGAGCCAAGTTGACAGGTACAGCGTTACCGATTTGTTTGTACTGACTTGTTTTTGCACCCTCAAAAACCCAGTCGTCTGGGAACGTTTGTATTCGGGCATACTCTCGAACAGAAAGAGGTCGGGTCTCTTCAGGATGACATCTTTCTGTTTGTTTTTGAGCAGGAGAACACGTCAAAGTTAAACTTGGACTATCCCATGACAATCTTCTGGCCATACCTGTTTTTCCGCCCCCCATAAAATAACTGCTTTTCATGTATTCTCGCTGTATTTCATCAGGAAGATCTTTCCAGCATCCTCCGGGAGGAATCATCTCCAACACTTCAGCTTTTCTCTTTGCGTACAGTTGGCCATCAGATTTAGGGACGTCTGTATCATAAAGGTAGCCAGCTTTAAGCGCGTCTTTGACAGTCATAACGCGATGATAAGGTTTTGGCCATTTAAAGTTTAGGTGTTCAACCAGATCATTACGTATTCCCACTAAGAATAGTCGTTCTCTTTTTTGAGGAACCTTATGAAAAATAGCCTTCATAACTCGAGGTTCAACAAGCGTATACCCGATCTCTTTTATTATTTCTTTTATTGAGTCTAAAGTTCGGCCACCATCATGAGTAAATAGGCCTCTTACATTTTCACCCAGAAAAACTTTTGGCTGAACTTCTTTTATCGCTCTTGCAAATTCAAAAAATAGCGTACCTCGGGCATCTTCAAATCCGAGCTTATTGCCCGCATATGAAAATGCTTGACATGGAAAACCTCCTGACAAAAGATCAACATCATTAAACTCCTGAAAATCGACTTTACTTACATCGGCCTCAATGACATTCCAGTCAGGTCTATTTAACCTTAATGTAGCACACGCCTTTGGATCTATTTCATTCAACGCAACTGCTTTTAACCCTGCTCTCTCAAGACCAATGGCGAGGCCACCTGCTCCCGCAAATAACTCAATAGATTTATAATCTCTTAATGGCGTTTCGTCCTCCTGAGATGATTGAGGTGATTCGATCATCGATTTTATTTGAGGAAGATGTGCAAGATCTTTAAATAAATACTCACTATTCTCATCACTACTATCTGAGGAAATAGGGGATATTTTTTTATCTCTTTTCCACTTGTTGATCGTCGCATTCGATACAGACATGATATCTGCCAGTAACTTTTCAGAAATAATATTCATCTTAGACATTCAGAGATTCAAACCCTTCATAGTTTTCAAATGATAGGAGATAAATACTCTTTAAAAGGTTAGGTGAAACAGCTTCAAGCTCACTCACAACAGTATTCAACTCTCCATCCAGATCTATTTCAACCAAGATATCATCGATAACAGAAGGTAATTGTTCGCATAGTTTTTTAAATGCATACTTATCACTTGTAACCAGCTCGTAAAACTTATCAATGGACACTCTTCTGATTTTATCGTTGGATACAGGAACACTATCTAAGCTAACGTTCCAAACAATATTTTGACTATTTTTAGAGATAACCTCTACGAGCATACAATTTGCATCCGAATTTGATAACAAAGTGCTTTGCATTCTCATATATGTTTTTTGCGAAGATGAGGAATTCATAGTGTTATGTTTGTTTTTCATTTCAACATAATAACCAAGGTTCTCATTTACAATATCGTATCCAGCTACAGGAACACTCCATCCATCACCAATATATCTAAAAATATTTTGATTAAAATATCCAATATGATTCGTGTTTGATTTATCCAACTGTCTAATAATTTCAGACTCAACAGCTGCCTGCATACTTTTCCCGTAAACTTTTGAATCAAAGGTCAGCTTTATTGGATCTACCAGGTTTTTATTGAATGCTTTAAGGTCAATTTTGAACCTGTATTTCTCGACTGTTTCCTTAACGTGATTATATAAATCATCGTTAGATATAAATCCAAGGTTGTAGTTTTTCATAATTATAATTTCAATATATTAAGACCGTAAGATAAGGGGGCTACTGGTGAAATTGATTGATGACCAGCCTTTACCCCGGGCGCCTTATTTGCATGGCGTGCCTATATTCACGGTGAACAATGGTGGCTAAAAGGCTTATTAGAAGTCTTAACTACAGCTAAACTTGCTATGTCTTGGTTGTATGAGTTAAAGTTATTAGCAATCAATACCTTCGCCAAAATGAAAATACACTCATTTTTATGTATCTTACAGACTATAAGCTATTGATTTATATAGGTGTAAGATTGTTATTTTTGGCTTAAATTAAAATTGGCGGAGGTATTGAGAAACTGAAGTTTCCCAATTATTGAGTAGCTGAAATACACAATGCTGGTGTATCGAGGTTTATTTTAGGTGGTTTTGCCATGTTTATAGCAACCCCCTACTTAATTCCCCTTAGGCAATAGCATTTGAAACGAATGAAAAGACTATTTTTTTCATATAGTTGTAGCATAGTTTCAATTTTAC
>NZ_BDMN01000193.1 GCF_002189065.1 Bathymodiolus platifrons methanotrophic gill symbiont | reverse complement strand
GTTTGTTTTTCCTAACCGCGCCCTTTTGATTCTGAATCGGGAATTAACTACCACGCTTTATAAAAAAACCATTAGCCAGCACCGCCTTGAGTGGACAAGGACTTGATGCTGACGCTATCAAACAGGCATTATATCTTACTGTAAACTGACGCTTATACGGGAGGCGCGGAGTTTCCCCCTTGTTGTGCATCCAGCCGTCCCATAACAGCTTGGATAATCTTATCAGCAGCACTTTGAGTAACAGATTCAACGCGCGGAGTGCTTAATTGCTGGATAATCTCCCCTTGCTTAGATTGTTGCACCTCTCCATAGCTATACAGAGTTGTTAAAACCTGTTCATGCCCTAAATTTTGACTCCATGCTTTGAGTACCTCTTTTAGTTTCAGGTTTTAGTCGACGGAAACTATACCATCTAACCTTTTTAAGAGGTGTTGCATTTATTATATGAATTCGGGATGTTTTATAATGACAAAAAAGAGGGCAGGGGGTTCTTATCAAAGATTTGATGAAAGAATATAGCTTATCCAAAGCGAGTATTTATCGATATCTTGGAGATACTAAAGATATATAGTGGTGCAACATTGAATGTCTGGATTATATGCCCAAAGCGGACATCCAAAAGGCAGGATGGGTTGATACCTAAACGATTCAGGTAAGAAATATGGATGTATTAAGAGAAATTTTAAGTTGGTCAGAGACACGGCCTGAATGGCAACGAGATGCGTTAAGTCGTCTTGCCGCTAATGGTGAATTAACGGATGAAGATATCGTAGAGTTAATCGAAATCTGCAAGAGTAAGCACGGCTTGGCAGAGGCAAAGGAACTCAATCTTTTAACTGAAGATAAGCTTCCAACAATTGATACTGATGCAGGCTACGTGAATGTTCAATCAATTTATCATCATTGCGGCGTTAATGCCCTTGCTGAAAACCAAACTGTTAATTTTGGTTTGGGACTTACAGTTGTATATGGGGATAACGCTGCAGGAAAATCTGGTTATACGAGAATTTTTAAGAGTGCCTGCCGAACACGTGGGACAGAATATATTCTTGGCAACGTGGCCTCAGATTCGGCTCCGGTAGCAACATCAGTAGAGATTAAATACTCAGTTGGAGACAATGGTGTTGAACATGTTTGGGCTGGAGAAGGTAGTGCTGAGCCGATATCCCGCGTGAGTGTTTTTGACAGTCACTCCGCTACTGTGTATTTGACTGAAAAAACTGATGTTGCCTTCAGGCCATTTGGATTGGACTTATTTGATAAATTGGCTCAGACCAGTAAGTCTATTCAAGACCGACTTGAACACGAGAAACGTGCTTTAGGTACTGGAGGACTACATCTTGATCTGCCCGAGGGTACTGTTGCCGCAAAGTTTATTGCAAGCATATCGTCATTGACTAAACCAGAAAAGGTAGTGGAGCTCGGGACTTTATCTGAAGAAGAGATCGAACGAAGTAAGTTACTTGAAAAGCAATTATTAGATATGCGTGCAAAAGACCCTGCTAAAGCAGCTCAAGAGTTAAAGTTGAGAGCAGGAAGATTAGGCTCATTGGCCGAACAATTAAAAATGGTTGAATACTCTCTGACAAATGAAGCTGTTCAGACCGTATTTAAAGAACAAGAAGATGTTCAGAAAAAAAGTGAAACCTCAAAAAAGTTGCGTTCTGAGACATTTCCAGACGGAATGCTTAGTGAAACTGGTAGCAATAATTGGGTGGAAATGTGGGAAGCTGCGAGAATATTTTCAGAGAGTGGAGCATATCCCGATAAACTATTTCCTGTAACGGATGATGGTGCACAGTGTCTTTTATGTCAGCAAGATATCAAAGAAGAAGCTTCTGAGCGTTTAAAACAGTTTGAACTATTTGTCATTTCAGTGGTGGAAAAGGAATTCCGAGATGCCCGAAATCTGTATGCGAGACACTACAAAGAGTTAGATGAACTTAATATTAAGAATGATGCTGTTGATAAAGGTGTTGAGGATGTGCGAATTGAAGCAGCTGAACTCGCCGAGGAATTAATAATAGCTATCAAGGCCTCGAAAGATCGATGTAAAGCGGTAATTGATGGCCTGAAGGTAAAGAAGGGTTTGCCAAGCGATCTTCCTGAAAATGTATCTATTGTAAGTAAGGTTAATGGGCTTATTTCCCAATTGAGTGAGCGAGTTGACGCTCTACAAAAACAAAGTGGTGCTGAAGAAGTAGTCAAGATAGAAAAAGAGTTGCAAGAGCTAAATGCTAGGAAAATCCTTGGAAAATCCGAGAAACAGATTTTAGGTGAAATCGACCGGAAAAAGAAAATTGCAGCTTATGGACTCTGTATTAACGATACAAGAACACAGGGCATCACAGCAAAGAGTACTGCTATCACGAAAGTCGTTGTTACGGAGAAACTTAAGAAGAGCTTCCAACACGAGCTGAAAAAACTCAAGTTCAAACACGTTGATGTTGAGTTGACGGAATCAGGAGGTAGTTTAGGGAATTTATATCACAAGTTGGTATTAACCAAAGCGCCAGGAGTGGTGCTTCCGAGAGTTGTCAGCGAGGGTGAACAGCGATGTTTATCAATTGCCGCTTTTTTTGCGGAATTAAGTACCGCCGATGACCCTTCAGCTATTTTGTTCGATGATCCAGTCTCCTCATTGGACTATAAATGGCGAGACAGTGTTGCCCAGAGGCTTGTTGAGGAAGCAAAACACAGACAAGTGATGGTGTTCACACATGATGTAGTGTTTTTGCTTCAATTGAAACAATACGCAAAGCAGCAGAGTGTGAATATGATGGATCAACATATTAAGCAAATCGATCCTATAGGCGCTGGTATCTGTGAACAGGAAGTGCCGTGGATAGCGATGAAGGTAAGCAAAAGGATTAGTGTATTAAAAAATAGCTTGCAAGGAACGGTCAAACTGTTCAGAGAAGGCCACCAAGCCTCGTATGAAAAAGAGGCTGTGGGTATCTATGGACAGCTAAGAGAAACCTGGGAGCGAGGTATTGAAGAGGTATTATTGTGTGGTGTTGTTGAGCGTTTCAGGCTTGGTGTGCAAACTCAGCAGATTGAGACGATCTCTGATTATAATCCCCCAGCAAATCCAGACAAGAAATCAAAGCAATCTTATTCCAAATTAGTTACTATTTGTAAAAAATTGGAGTATTAAAATGAGCAGAAAAAGAACGGTCTACAGTGCTGAATTTAAAAGCAAGTTGGTATTAGAAGTTTTAAAGAATGAAAAAACACTGCAAGAAATTGCCAGTGCAAATAACATCACACCTAAGAACCTACAAAACTGGAAAAAAATATTCTTAGACAATGCAGAAATAGCAATGGAGCCCTCCAAAGCCGTTAAAGATTACAAAGAGGATCTATTAGCAGCTCAAGAACAAAATGAGATGCTCACAAAAATCGTAGGAAAAATGACGGTTGAAAAGGAGTGGCTCGAAAAAAAGCTAAAAAGCTTGGACTCATCTGATAGAAAACAGTTGATTGAGCCCAAGCTTAACACTCTACCTCTAACACAGCAGTGTGCATTATTAGGATTAAATAGAAGCAATCTCTATTACAAAAAAAGAGAGAATAAAAAGAAAGAAGAGATCAAAACTCAGATTAATCACATTTTTAAAGACATCCCTA
>NZ_BDMN01000192.1 GCF_002189065.1 Bathymodiolus platifrons methanotrophic gill symbiont | reverse complement strand
ATTGATGGAATTGAAACGGCACATATGATCCGAAAGGGACAGTTGTCTGAGGAAAGTATTCCTGCTTATAAGCAGTTTATGGCTTTAGCAGGATAGTTATGCCTGAAGACTAGGCTTCCTGCATTTCCTTGCGACAGAACCCACTGATGAGCTCTCTTGTGGCGAGGTTAGTTTCACGGCCTCAATTGATAGGGGAACACTGATGATATTAATTGAGAATCTGCCTCATCATTACAGTGCGATTAATCACTATAGACGCCATCACGGCGTTTCGACTATTAAAATTATTTTAATCCACCTCATATTTTTGGAACGGTTGAAAATCATCGTCATATTTAGCAAGTAACCCATTAATATTTTCGTCCATCCGCCTGAGCATTCCTCTCATCCCCACTATTTTTGATTGGGACTTCTTCCTAACCACTTCTAATTCAACATTAATATTACTAATCTCGTTTTTTATATAAACTAATGGATCAAATTCTGCAACAACTCTTGGGGTAACCTTTTTATTGCTACCTGAATATGCCATCTGTTCCTGCAAGTTATCCCTTTCCCGGTCGAGTTTTATCTGAGACCTATTTAGCATTTTTTCACGGAACTCTAAATTGAATCTATCTATATTTAACTGATACCGCTCAGTATCTAAACTATTCTGCCGACCTTGTAGCTCCTGATCCCTCATATCAAAGCTTTGAGTCGGGGTCACAGCAACAATAACGGTATTTCTCGAAGAACTTCTAACTGGAGAGTTGACATCGGATAGTTTTATTGTTGATTCCGATGTAATTGATGAGTCTGTTTTTTCCATTGCCGCAGTATCTGGTATATCTGTGAAGTCAATCAAATCCTCTTGCCACATATTGCCAGATGGGTCAGAATATTCTATTACTTCACCTATCCCATAACTATAATTATTTGCGTACTGTTTCTTATTATCTTGGGTTAAAAATCTACCAAGTTTTGTATTAACGTACCTGGCGTTTAAGTGGTCTAAGTTCCCATATCTAGGTGAGTCTAAAAAACGACCACCATAACAGGTGATTGGGAAGAGTAAAACTCCCACTATAATTTTATTGCTAATTTTCATTTTGAGTTCTCATCTCACTATTGGTATCTTCAACCCCTAAATGGGACTGACTCCTACAGCTAGCGCTTGATGCCCCAAGCGGAGAATGTTCTTTGCAGCATTAATATCGGTTCTGTCGCAATAATTATCAAAAGCGCAGACCTCCTGGTCTTCAGGCATAACTATCCTGCTAAAGCCATAAACTGCTTATAAGCAGGAATACTTTCCTCAGACAACTGTCCCTTTCGGATCATATGTGCCGTTTCAATTCCATCAATTGTTGCTTGAGCGGAGTGAAACGCTTTAAAGCCCATCATTGGCTTTGTTATTTTTTTGATAAATCGATGATCCTGTTCGATGATGTTATTCAA
>NZ_BDMN01000191.1 GCF_002189065.1 Bathymodiolus platifrons methanotrophic gill symbiont | reverse complement strand
CTCCTCAAAGTAATCATTACCAATTGCCATCCCCTTGTTTGTATTCGATCTAATCTCCTCCAGAAGCTTATTATCATCCACATGATGAGAAAACAATGCTCTGTAGTTTTCAGCCGATCATACTCTGTCTTGCCTAAGCTCAAGTATCTGGGTGTGGTGTACAATCAAGGGGTCAGCCAGTAATGCCGCTACCAGTGACACATTAACATGTTGAATTATAATGATTAAGGCTGTATTTCTATAACTGGGGTCATAGTAAAGTTAACTCCCATTTTTAGCCTTCCGCCAACCAATTGGTCGACCGCCTTTCTCAGGTACTACCTTCCTTCCTATAAGCGTAGTCATTTGCTCCTCAAAGTAATCATTACCAATTGCCATCCCCTTGTTTGTATTCGATCTAATCTCCTCCAGAAGCTTATTATCATCCACATGATGAGAAAACAATGCTCTGTAGTTTTTCAGCCGATCATACTCTGTCTTGCCTAAGCTCAAGTCTCTGGGTGTGGTGTACATAAATCAGAGGACTTCCCCAATGCATTAATCTGATAACTTGACCAAGAGTATTCAGCGGGATCTTCACCAAGTCTGCTCTCACTCGGTTGAGTTTTATGTATCGATAAACTTCCAGCAGGTACACATGGTTCGTCATGAATACCCAAGCGTGTATATCTATTTCATACTTCTTCAAGTAGTTTTCAACCATTCTGCGTAGGCGCACTGATCTTCTTCAGAACCATAACAAACCTGGTGATTATTTCCTCGCTGTACAGGATGCACTGGCACACCTGCTAGCGTGATTCTCGGGAGTCGAGCCATTAATTTCCTTCTGAAATAAGTTTTCGGGTTCTTAGGGGTAAGCGTATCACATTTAACCTTACTCTGACCCTAGTTATATGTAAAATTAAATCGGATTCCAACAGCTGGTCTTGGCCGGTATGTGCTATAAAACCAATGTCATTTTGCTCAATGACATTGATATCGGTATTAAACAAAATATTGACACCTTTTTTCTGCATTTCTTGAGCGACAAAATCTCTGATATCCTCATCAAACCCACGTAGTATTTTATCGCCACGATAACAAAGCGTCGTCTGCACACCTAAGCCATGCATAATTCCGGCAAATTCCACGGCGATATAACCACCTCCCACAATTGTGATTCGCTTAGGTAGTTGCTCCAATGCAAACATTTCATTTGAGGTGACCACAAATTCCTTACCTGGAATATCAGGTACAGAAGGCCAGCCACCAGTGACAACCAGAATTCGCTCACATTTAAGCAACTGATTACCCACCCGAACTGTGTGCGCATCAACTAAACTAGCCTGTTCTTCAAATAAGATCACTCCCGAATTCTTTAACAAGCCATCATAAACAGCTTGTAATCGTGATATTTCCTGATTTTTCTGTGCCAGCAAATGTGCCCAGTCAAATTCAGGATTAATACCTGACCAACCAAAGTCCTCTGCCGCACTAAAATCTTCGCGAAAGTGAGAAGCATACACAAAGAGTTTTTTCGGCACACAGCCCACATTAACGCAAGTACCGCCAAGATACCGATTTTCAGCAATTGCCACCCGAACGCCAAGTCCAGCGGCCATACGCGCCGCGCGAACACCTCCGGAACCAGCACCAATCACAAACAGGTCATAATCATAATGAGCCATTTTAATTTTTTATATGTTGATTGTGTTCAATATAGTAGTTCAGCAAGTATTCTAATGCCGTTAAATAATCTTCAGAGTCATAAAATGCAATCATCACTTTATTAAACTCTAATTTATCTTTTGCCTTGATATTTAGGAATGTGCACGAAATAACTTCCTGAAGCAGCCAAGCTTGAATAATGAAATATCTCCCCTAAATTAAGGTTATCTTAATTTATTACTCAGTGGTTGTCTTATGTCATTTCCTTATAAAAAAAATATCGAAAAGTCGATGAAGAAATTTTATGACTCACTTTGTGAAAAAAATAAGCGACGGTATGCCGCCATTGAAAGTGAAAAATTATCTCATGGTGGCGTTA
>NZ_BDMN01000190.1 GCF_002189065.1 Bathymodiolus platifrons methanotrophic gill symbiont | reverse complement strand
CTGGTTTATTTCCCTGATAGCCTCTGCAAATATGGCATTTAATCTGTCAGGTGCAGGCGGTAAATAATCAGTTCCACCTATATTAAGGTTGCCATCACGAAATTCTCCCCACTGCAATGCCTCTTCTCTTGCTACTTCGGCATGCAAAACACATAGCACTTGCTTATTTAACTCAAACTTATTTTTCTCAAGCATGGAAAAAAGTAAGTTAACACTTCTATTCTGATTTAATATTTGCTGCTCATCGCTTAATTTATGACCACCCACGGTAATACCATCCAGAAGCGTTGCAACTTCCGGAAAGGTCATCGCATTACCTTCAAGTGCGGCGGTATTATAGATAAAATCTATTTTGTCTTTTTTTGCCAGAAACAGGTAACGCTTTTTATCTACGCTAAAATTTAACCGACTTAAATCAAGGCTATTGATTTTTTTAGCATTTAACATGATAGTCTTAGACCTGACTCCACTGGCTCAGTGAGTATTGAAATTGTTCTTTATCCAGTTGAGCATTATCCACTTTAAAATAAATAACTTGCTCACTTTGCTGTAATGTTGCACTCGCTACACCATCAAGTGCGACAATTTCTGCTATAAATGCATCCAGATTATCTTCCGCGATATCCTCAGTAGAAATTAATAAATTAGCCAGGTATTGAGGGGGATTCATAAATAATGCCACAATCAACCAGCTAGCGGCAGCACAGGCGCAAAACAAAAACACATAACTCGCCCCCCACTCACCATACACCCAGCCACCTGCTGTTCCACCGATAAAAGCGCCCATAAACTGAGAACTGGAATATGCCCCCATGGCTGTGCCTTTTAAATTACCCGGGGCAGTTTTTGAAACTAACGAAGGAAGCGTTGCTTCTAATAAATTAAATCCACAAAAAAACACCCATAAACCGGCAATTAGCGCGACTAGGCTGGAATTAAAAAAGTACAGCCCTATATAGGCAATAAGCACCGTAGTAACGGCAGCAATAAAGACCGCTTTCATCTTGCGCTTTTTCTCGGCAATAATAACAAACGGAATAATAACCGCCATCGAGGTAATTAATACGGGTAAATATACCATCCAGTGATCTTTAGCAATTAAGCCTGCATCACGCAATAATAAAGGCACAATAATAAAACTTGCGGTTAACACTAAATGCAGAATAAAAATACCATAGTCTAAGCGTAATAAATCTTTGTTTTTTAGTACCGTGGTAAATTGTGCCGGATCAAGCTCGGCATCTCGATGTACTTTGGTGTGCTCTGGGTTGGGTACCACGAATAAAACCACAAAAATGGCTAAGAATGATAAGACAGCTGTTAACCAGAAGATCCCCTGAATACCTGAAAAACCTGCAATAATAGGTCCTAAAGTCATGGCAACACCAAATGATATGCCAATACTGGCACCAATCATTGCCATAGCTTTTGTACGATGAACTTCCTGTGTTAAATCAGCAACCATTGCCATAATTGCTGCGGCAATTGCACCACTACCTTGTAGAGCACGACCAACTAGAACACCATAAATTGTTGTTGAAAGTGCCGCCACAACACTCCCTGCTATAAACAAGATTAAGCCGAGAATAATGATTTTCTTCCGCCCAAAATGATCTGACATAAGACCAAAAGGAATTTGTAATATAGCCTGGGTTAAGCCATACACACTAATCGCTAGACCAATTAATAAAGGCGTTGCACCTTCTAGTGTTTCAGCAAATAAAGATAAAACCGGTAAAATCATAAACAAGCCCAGCATACGCAATACATAAATGCTGGATAACGATAAAGTGGCGCGTCGCTCCATTGACGACATGGGGCTCGTTATATCCTGAACGTGTGACAAATCTGTAACTCCTGTAGGGTAAATATTATTGCAGCGACTTCATTCACTGCTTGCAGATTAACTTGATATTTTAACAGCTTTAATTAGGTAATTTGTGTTTATTCAATGCCAGCCATTGAATGGCAATAATCGGTATCGCTGATTCAATTCGGCCATCTTCTATCATGGCATAGGCTTCATCAAAGCTGACGGTAGAAACCAAAATATCTTCATGTTCCTCATCTAGACCATGAATACCGCCGACCTCATCTGCTTTAATACGCCCATAAAAAAGAGAAATCCGCTCTGATGCACCACCTGGCGAGGTATAAAATTCATTAATTAAGTGCATTTCTTTAACGATACAGCCCGCCTCTTCTTCCGACTCTCGATACGCCACTTCCTCAGCAGTTTCCCCCTCTTCTATCGCACCGGCAACAATTTCCAGTAACCAGGCACGTTCCGTTACTTCGGGCTGAGTCATAGGGCCCATACGAAATTGCTCAATAATAACCAGTTTATCGACATCAGGATCATATAATAAGACTGCAACACAATTACCGCGTTGAAACAGTTCCCGTGTTAACACTTCACTCCATCCACCGGCAAATAATGTGTGCTGAACCTGATAGCGATTTAAACTAAAAAACCCCTGATACATCGATTCTTGCTGAATTACTTTAAATTCTTTTTTCATTGGTTTAACTTTTTATGATTGCAATTTCATATTAACACCACCACTATAGTGTAAACATATTTTGATTTCTTTGGGAGTATACCTATCATGATGCGAATTTTTCTTTTTTTAGCGACTAACATTGCCATTATGGTGGTAATTAGCATCGTTTTTAGCCTTTTAGGTTTAAGCGGTACATTAGATGCTAACGGTGTTGATTTAAATTTAAATGCTTTATTAATAATGTCCGGTGTCATCGGCATGTCCGGTTCTTTTATTTCTTTAGCCATGTCAAAATGGTCAGCAAAACGCGGCATGGGTGTGCATGTTATTGAACAGCCACAAAATCAAACAGAAAAATGGCTGATGGATATTGTTAAGCGCCAATCACAAAGAGCCGGAATAGATATGCCTGAAGTAGGTATATTCCAGACTGCAGATGCTAATGCTTTTGCTACCGGAATGACAAGAAATAGTTCTTTGGTAGCGGTTAGTACTGGATTATTACAATCCATGTCCCCTGATGAAGTGGAAGCCGTGGTTGGTCATGAGATATCTCATGTTGCTAATGGCGATATGGTCACTATGGCATTAATGCAAGGCGTAGTGAATACATTTGTATACTTTTTCGCCAGCATCATAGGACATGTTGTAGACAGAGTTATCTTCAAAACTGAACAGGGGCATGGCATGGGCTATTATATCGTGCAAATAATTGCGCAAATCGCCCTCTCCTTTTTGGCCTCTATTCTGGTTATGTGGTTTTCACGTTATCGTGAATTCAAAGCGGATGCCGGTGGTGCAAAATTAGCAGGTAGAGAAAAAATGATAGGTGCATTACGTGCATTACAACGTGCTCATGAGCCTGAAGAGTTGCCAGGTCAATTTGCTGCGTTTGCTATTAATGGTGGTGGTGTTAAAAAATTATTTATGAGCCATCCACCTTTGGAAGAGCGTATTGCAGCTTTGCAGAATCAACGTTAATATGTTTAAACTGTAGCCCCGTACGAAGATCGGAAGAAACGACAGCCATACCCCGCATTGCGTACATTTGATGCGGGTTATATCTTATCCTTATTCTATCCTGGACTAAGCATAAATTGAGCGCATATACCTGAGGCAAGGCAATGCGCTTATTTTTTATCTAATCAGCCTGACGTCTTAGAAAAGCTGGAATATTTAAATAATCCATATCTGCTGTATTATTTTTAGGTTGTACGCCAAATCGAGTTTCTTTACTCTCCTGATTATTGCGCGTTAGCGGCGATGATTCAAAATCAGTATAATCTGGTCCAGGTGCAACAATTGGAGGAGCTATTTTTATAGGTGGGCTCATTGTTTTTTGTGACCCTCCCATACCCGTTGCAACCACAGTTACTTTGATATCCTCGCCCAGACTCTCATCAATTGCCGTACCAATTTTAATAATTGCTTCATCAGAGGCAAAGGCATGAACAATATTACCTACTTCATCAAACTCGGCAATACCCATATCTGCAGCTGAAATATTCACCAGAATACCACGCGCACCCTGCAGGTTTATATCTTCTAACAGTGGACAAGCTATCGCTTTTTCAGCCGCTACTCGCGCTCTGTTTTCGCCATTGGCAACACCCGTACCCATAATTGCAGCGCCCATACTCGACATTACTGTTTTAACGTCGGCAAAATCTACATTGATCATTCCAGGGCTGGTAATTAATTCTGTAATCCCTTGTACTGCATCAAGTAAAACATCATTCGCTGCGCCAAATGCTTTTTTCATTGATACATTAGCACCCAGTACTGGTAATAACTTCTGGTTAGGGATGATAATCAATGAATCTACATGTTTCTCTAATTCTGCAATCCCTGCCTCAGCAACCAGACCCTTCTTTTTACCTTCAAAATCAAATGGTTTAGTAACTACTGCAACCGTCAGAATATTCAATTCTTTTGCTATTTCAGCAATAACCGGAATAGCACCTGTACCTGTACCTCCGCCCATTCCAGCTGTTAAAAACAGCATATTTGCACCTTCGAGTACATCTCGAATTAAATCAGTATTTTCTTCAGCAGCTTCTCTGCCCACTTCAGGGTTAGTCCCTGCTCCTAAACCTCTTGTTAACTCGGCTCCTAGCTGAATCACTGTACCTACTTCCAGCCGGCGTAACGCTTGTGCATCGGTATTCGCACAAACAAATCCTACCCCGTCAATATTGCTATTTACCATGTGATCAACGGCATTACCGCCACCGCCACCAACACCAATCACTTTGATGACTGCATTTTCTAAGCCTAAATCCATTAATTCATATTTCATATTCCCCGCCTCATATTATCCTAAAAACATTATTTAAAAATTTTGAAACCAGGCCTTCATTCTTGCGAAAAGCCCTTCTCCTGATTCCTCCAAATGATCACCACTTGCTAAATGATCCCTTCCGTACAATAACAACCCAACGCCTGTCGAATGCATGGGGTTTTGTACAACATCCGTTAAACCCATCACATGTTGAGGTACACCTAATCGCACTGGCATATGAAAAATTTCTTCTGCCAAATCAATTAGACCTATCACTTTCGAACTCCCTCCCGTAATAATAATCCCTGCTGTAATCATGCCTTCATAACCACTACGTCGTAACTCCGCCTGAACTAACAGCATGAGCTCTTCATAACGAGGCTCAATAATTTCTGCCAGATTTTGTTTGGAAATCTTACGTGAGGGCCTATCACCGATACTTGCCACATCAATCATTTCATTAGCATCTGCTAACTGCGTTAGTGCACAGGCATGCTCCCTTTTTATTTCTTCAGCATTTTTCGTTGGCGTACGCAAAGCAACTGCAATATCATTCGTTACCTGGTCTCCAGCGATAGGAATCACTGCTGTATGTTTTATCGCGCCCTGGGAGAAAACAGCAATATCTGTAGTACCACCGCCAATATCAATTAAGCACACCCCCAGCTCTTTTTCATCCTCTGTTAAAACCGAAGAACATGAAGCCAGTTGCTCTAAAACAATATCATCAACCTCTAAATCGCAGCGGCGTATACATTTGATAATATTTTGAGCGGCACTTACGCTGCCAGTGACCATATGCACTTTTGCTTCCAGACGTATCCCGGACATACCGATAGGCTCTTTTATACCTGCCTGTAAATCTATAATGAATTCTTGCGGCAAAATATGGATAATTTTCTGGTCCGCTGGAATGGCTACTGCGCGTGCTGAATCTATAACACGATCAATATCATATTGAGACACCTCCTTATCTCTAATCGCAACAATCCCATGTGAATTTAAACTCTTAATATGACTACCCGCTATTCCTGCATATACGGAGGTAATTTCACAGCCTGCCATTAATTCAGCTTCCTCAACGGCTCGCTGAATTGAATTAACCGTTGATTCCAGGTTAATGACAACTCCCTTTTTTAATCCTCGCGATGGCGTAGAACCAATACCAATCACTTCAACATCGCCATTTTCATTAACTTCACCAACGATAGCAGCAACTTTGGATGTACCAATATCCAAACCTACAATTACATTACGCTCTATTTGTTTTGCCATTACTTTTGCCTTTAAAACTTTGTAAGGATAAGCTACTCTGCTATAGCCTCATTCCGGGTAATAATTACCAACTAATTTGTTCATTTTCTCGCCAGCGTACTGCATAGCCATTTGGATATCGCATATCTACATAAGCCATTTTATTCACCAACTCACCTCCTGATACGATAAATGCCTTCATTAACTGACTAAATTTTTCTAATGGTTGTAACCTGCCTAACTGTATACTCAATCCATTTTCCATACTCAATAACCAGGACTGTCTTTCATTGACTCTAAACTCAGCCAGATATAAACCCTGACCCATTAAACTAATACTTAAACCATGCATCACTTCTAGTAGCTGCTGCCGTTGCACGTTAGGTGCATATAACAAGGGCAATGACTGAAACCTGTCAATATTTAAAGGTCTAAAGACCTCGCCGCGTTCATTCAATAAGCTATGCGCCTGCCAGCGTATAACTGGTTTCTGCTCATATATTCTCAGCTTAAGCCGATCAGGCCAGATGCGTTGCACCTGTACTCTTTCTGCCCATGGCAAGTCCATTACTGACTGCTGCATCGCCTGCAAATCTACTGAAAAATAACCCGCCTGAACCAGCGGACTTATTTTCATTTTTATATCCTGTTTATCTATATATTGAAAAGCACCTTCAACCTGTACATAACGTATCGGAATATATTTAGCCACTGCCTCTTGTAAAAGAGGCCAGCTAAACACAATGCCAAGCATAATAAGCAATACCACCGCTAACTTAATTTGCAGGCGTGTATTCATCATTTTTTAAAACTTGTTTCCAGAATACGCCAGACGAGTTCCTCAAAACTTAATCCAGCCTGCCTGGCGGCCATAGGCACCAAACTATGATCCGTCATCCCAGGAACAGTATTAACTTCAATTAACTGCGCCACTCCTTGCTCATCAATAAACACATCGACTCGTCCCCAACCTGTTACACCTAATACTCTACAAGCTTGAAGTGCCAGTTCTGCTAACTCGGCTTCGACCTCAACCGTCAATCCAGCCGGACAATGATATTGTGTCGTATTAGCCCGATACTTTGCATCAAAATCATAAAATGCATTAGGGGTTTCAAGCCTGATAACAGGCAATGTCTCCCCGTTTAATATTCCTACTGTATATTCTTGTCCATTAACCCAGGCTTCAGCATAAACATCGCATTGATATTGCGCTGCATCTTGCCACGCCTTAATCAATTCTTCCTTGCTTTCTGCCCGACTCATCCCTAAACTCGAACCTTCCAAAGCAGGTTTTACAATTACTGGAAAGCCTAACTCATCGATACACCGCTGTATATCAAACTCGCTTTGCAATAAAACCCATTTTGGAGTTTCTAGCCCTTCTCCTTGCCAACACAATTTAGTACGCAATTTATCCATGCTTAACGCTGAAGCCAATACTCCGCTACCGGTATATGGCAACTCAAGAGTATCTAACACGGCTTGCAATACGCCATCCTCCCCACCTCGTCCATGGATGATATTAACAACACGATCAAAAGATGAATCCTTTAAAGCTTCCAGCACAGTACTCTTAACATCAACCGCAGTAACATCGACCTTACTGGCTGATAAAGCCTGCAAGACGGCATTGCCACTATTCAGTGAAATCTCACGCTCGGCTGCTGTACCGCCCATTAACACCGCGACACGACCAAAGTCTTTTGCCTGTTTTATAGCTGTCGGTTTCATGTCTGTTTATCTCCTATAACACAGACTTCAGTATGTAACTCGACACCCTGCTTGCTGGCAACTTCACTTTGTACATATTCAATTAGCTGTTCTATATCTGCAGCCGTTGCATTTCCAGTATTAACAATAAAATTTGCATGCTTTTGCGAAACTTCGGCCCCCCCAATGGAATACCCTTTTAAACCTGTCGCCTCAATCAGTCGGGCGGCAAAATCATTGGCTGGGTTTCTAAACACCGACCCACAGCTAGGTTGATTAGTGGGCTGTGTTGCTGCTCGCTGAGCCAGAAGTTTTTTTATTTTTGCTTGCCCCGCCTGGTTGGTATTGCTGGATAATTTTAAGATAACCGCTAAAAAACAGTCATTTCCTACACCCTTTACTGTACGGTAGCCCACCTCAAATTTATCCGCATTTTTTTGTGTGACTTTGCCTCCAACTGGCATCATTTCCACACTTTCCACCCTGTTCCAGGTCTCCCCTCCAAAAGCGCCGGCATTCATTTTTAGCGCCCCTCCCATAGTTCCTGGTATTCCAGCTAAAAATTCAACACCAGATAAACCATGTTCTGAGCAAAAGCGCGCTACATGTGCACTTGGCACACCACACTCGACATAAACCCGGGTATCATCGAGTAACTTCATTTGCTTAACCTTACCTCGAACATTAATAACCGTACCGCGTATCCCCCCATCCCTGATTAATAAGTTGCTTCCCAACCCTAACCAAAACACGGGTTCATCAACAGCTAGACCGGAAATAAACTGCTGCAAATCTTGCCTATCAGCAGGAATATACATGCGCTCTGCATTGCCACCCACGCGCCAACTGGTATATTTAGCTAAGCTTTCATTGCTTAATGTAAGGCCGCGTAAACTTTCGCTGGGAGCTTTCATTTTTTTACTAAATCAATTATTTGCTGCGGCAATTCTGTTGCAATATGCCCCACATTACCCGCGCCCATGGTAAGTAAAACATCATTGGGTTTTATAATACCGACCAAAATTTCAGCCAAATCCTCACTATTTTCAACAAAAACCGGGTTGACCTGAGCCCGTGCTCGTATCGCACTGCTTAAAGCCCGACCGTCTGCACCCTGAATTGGCTCTTCGCCCGCCGGATAAATCTCTAATAAAATCAGTACATCGACGGTCGATAATACGTTAACAAAATCTTCAAATAAATCACGAGTTCTGGAATAACGGTGCGGCTGAAAAACCACCACTGAACGCTTATCAGGCCATGCCTGTTTTAATGCTTCCATTGTTGCTGCAACTTCTCTGGGGTGATGCCCGTAATCATCCACTAATGTTAATGTGCCTTGGCTTAAAGCAATCTCGCCATTAACCTGAAAACGGCGGCCAACCCCCTTAAATTCTGCCAGACTTTTAATAATTGCCTGGTCTGGTACATTCAATTCTGTAGCAATAGTAATCGCTGCCAGAGCATTCTGCATATTGTGCAGGCCCGGCATATTCAGAGCGACATCAATATCCTGATGTCCATCCCAGCGTGTTACTGTAAATCGAGTACACATGCCTTGCTGCTTAATATTTATCGCGCGAACATCTGCTTCTACATCTGTTCCATAAGTTCTTATGGGTTTTGATAATTGCGGTAAAATTTCACGTACCCCAGCATCATCAATACACAAAACAGCCAAGCCATAAAAAGGCACATGATATAAAAATTCAATAAATGTATTTTTTAAGCGGCTAAAGCTACCTTCATAGGTTTCCATATGGTCCTGATCTATATTAGTAACCACTGCTATGATTGGCTGGAGATGTAAAAATGAGGCATCACTTTCATCAGCTTCTGCTACTAGATATTGCCCCTGCCCTAACTGTGCGTTTGTCCCAGCACTATTTAATCGTCCGCCGATAACAAAAGTAGGATCTAACCCACCTTCTGCCAGAATACTTGCGACTAGACTGGTGGTTGTCGTCTTGCCATGGGTACCCGCCACCGCAATACCAAAACGAAAGCGCATCAATTCTGCGAGCATTTCTGCACGTGGAATAACAGGAATACGGTGCTGATAAGCGTACTGCACTTCTACATTACTTTTATCAACCGCTGTTGAAGTGACCAGTACATCCACGTTGGCGACATTACTCTGTGCATGACCAATATGCACAGTAACTCCAGCCTTTGTTAAGCGCTCTGTCACTGCACTCTCTTTTATATCCGAACCCGAGACCTGACAACCCAGATTAGACATTACCTCAGCAATTCCACTCATGCCCGTACCACCGACACCCACAAAATGGATTTTCTGCATTTTTGTTAATCGGTTACGAATAATCTGGTTAATTGAATCTTTCATGCCGCTGCCTCCAACATACACTGCTCAGCAACTCTTTCAGTTGCATCTAATTTTGCACTTAGACTTGCTGCTACTGACATAGCATCAAGCTGCTCTACCTGTTGTTTAATCTGTTCTGCTAAAAATTCAACGCTTAACTTCGGCTGAGCGATCATAATTCCTGCGCCTGCAGATACTAGATACTGAGCATTAGCTGTCTGATGGTCATCAATCGCATACGGATAAGGAACCAGAATACTGGGTACCCCCATTGCAGCAACTTCACTGATAGTCATTGCCCCAGCTCGACAGATGACTAAATCTGCCCATGCATAGGCTTTAACCACATCATCTATAAAAGGCTCTACTTTTGCTGATACAGCTTTATCTGTATAAGCTTGAGTCACCTGTTGCAACATTGCCTGACCTGTCTGATGCCATACTTCAACGTTATCATTCATAGCGAGTGCCTCAGGAACCACCTCATTTAATCGCTGCGCACCTAAACTACCTCCTAACACTAAAATATGTAAGCCATCTGAACGCACCTGCTTTGGTTTATTAGCTAGCTCTGTAAACTGTTTGCGTAATGGATTACCAGTATAGATAGCGTGCTTGCTAGCAGGAAAACTTTCTGGAAAAGCCTGCAATACTTTATTTGCAACTTTAGCTAACAAACGGTTGGTTGTCCCTGGTATCCGGTTCTGTTCATGAATTACCAACGGAATACCCATCATCTTCGCCATCAAACCACCTGGGCCCGCAACAAATCCACCCATTCCTAAAACCACATCAGGTTTTCTTTGACGCAATATTTGTCTAGCTTCCAGACAAGCTTGCATCAACATCCATGGCATTTTAAACAGCGCTAAAGGTCCTTTGCCACGTAGACCATTGACACTTAACCAGTCTATTGCTATTTCATTTTCGGGTATCACCCGGCTTTCCATGCCCTTTCGCGTACCTATCCAGCTGACTTGCCAGTTTTGTTCGATTAAAAAATGCGCCACTGCCAGCGCTGGAAAGACATGCCCTCCTGTGCCACCCGCCATAATCACTATGCGTTTAGTCATAATCTGACCCCGTTTTCGCTTCAGATTATGCTCGCTGCAATACCATCATTTCACTATTAACCCGGTACAACATCGCCATAGCAGAGCACATGACAATCATACAGCCGCCACCATAGCTCATAAATGGTAAGGTCAAACCTTTAGTCGGTAATGCCCCCATATTAACCCCCATATTGACAAAGGATTGAAAAGCGAACCAAATACCTAATCCGTAAGCAATATAAGCTGAGAATTTTTCACCTAACTGTTCAGCCATTAAACCAATAGCAAAAGCACGCCAGACGATAATAGCAAATAAGGCAATCACACTTAATACGCCTAATAAACCTAGCTCTTCAGCAATAACTGAAAATAAAAAATCAGTATGCGCCTCTGGCAGGTAAAAAAGCTTTTGTACGCCACTACCCAGACCCACACCGGTCCATTCACCCCTACCAAAAGAAATTAAGGCCTGAACTAATTGAAAACTTTTACCAAAGGGATCTTCCCAGGGGTGTAAAAAACCAGTCACTCGTGCCGATCGATAGTCTGAAAAAACCACCGCCAAAATACCGAATCCTACTACCGCAATAATCAGAATAATAAACTGCTGTAGCCGTGCGCCACTAAGAAACATGACACCCATGGCAATAGTCAAAATTACAACAGCTGAGCCCATATCAGGCTCTAACAGCAATAAAGCACAAGCACCAGACAGTAATAATAAGGGGCGTACCAAGCCATACGCTGACTCTTTAACAAAATCATGATGTCGTGTAACAAAGCTTGCCATATAGATAACTACAATTAATTTGACCAGTTCAGAAACCTGTATCCGCACACCAGCGATTGATAACCAGCGCATACTGCCATTAACTTTTATGCCTAAACCAGGAATCAAAACAAGTACTAGAAATATCAGACCCACGACAAACAAAACAGGCCCTGTTTTTTCCCAGATAGCCATAGGAACTAGGCAAACCCCAAAACCTATGCCAACTCCCAGACCAATATGTATTAATTGCCTTACCGGATAGTGAAATAAATTTCCAGTCAGTTTTACACCTAAATGCAAAGATGCAGAAGACACCATGAGATATCCAATAACGATAAGAGCGACGCTGGCAAAGACCAGAGCCTTATCAAAATAGATATCGACACCTGCCAGCCGGGTCAATTCCACACTGAGATTCATTGCTTCAGACCCTTTACTTCTGTTACAAACTGCTCTCCCCTATCCTTATAATTAGCAAACTGATCCAGACTTGCACAGGCAGGTGATAACAATACCGTATCCCCAGGCTGAGCAATTTTGCTTGCCTTTTGCACTGCTTTTTTCAAAGTTCCCACATCAAACACAGGAATACATCCATTGACTGCCTGCTCTATACGCTGACTATCTTTACCAATTAACAGCAGTGTTTTAACTTTTTCTTTTAACAGAGGAACCAAATCACTCATATCTGCTGCTTTTGCATCTCCGCCGGCAATCAATACCACAGTCGAATCTTTATAGCCTTTTAGTGCAGCGACACAGGCGCCAACATTAGTCGCCTTGGAATCATTTATCCAGCTAACCCCATTAATATTGGCCACAAATTGAACTCGATGCTCTAACCCTTTATATATGCGTAACACATCACACATCACCTGTTCGGGTAAGCCAATTGTGCTTCCTAATGCTAAAGCAGCCATGGCATTTGCCTGATTATGAACACCATTAATGAGTAGCTCATTAACTGGAAAAATCGCTCGTTCATGGAATGCCAGACTTTTTCCTTCTGCTGTTTCTACAACACTATAATCAGCCTTTTCCTTAAAACCGAAGGTTAATACATTTCTATTTGTTTGCTGCACCTTTGTAGCATAAGGACAATCCAAATTTACCAACATGACCCCATTGCCAGCATATACTTTATTTTTTTGAGCTATATAAGCATCTAAATTTGCATAGCGATCCAGGTGATCTTCCGAAATATTAAGCACTGTTGCAGCCACTGCATTTAATTGACTGGTCCGCTCCAATTGAAAACTGGATAATTCCAGCACATACAACTCGGCATCTTTGTTCAGCAAATTCAAGGCAGGAGTTCCTAAATTACCGCCCACAGCCACTCGTTTACCCGCTGCTATTGCCATATCACCTAGCAATGTAGTGACGGTACTTTTACCATTTGAACCAGTAATAGCAACCACCTGCTCACTGACTGAACAGGCAAATAAATCAATATCACTTAAAGGCCGCACACCGTTTGCAATAGCTTGCTGAATCATAGGTTCATCCATGGAAACACCTGGACTAACAATAATATGGCTTGCCACATCAAACACTGCCTGATCAAAGCCATCGGTAAACACTGCAACATCTGGCACTTTGGCTAATAACTCATCATTAAAGGGTGGTTTTTTTCTACTATCTACGATGGCAAATTGCAGCCCTAGACTATGCAAAAAATATGCAACAGATAAGCCAGTCAAACCCAGGCCAACCACAACCACTTTTGAACTTTCCTTATTTAAGGAAAATTGCTTATTGAGTGCTATTAATATGTCATCGTTATTCATCTGCTATCTCAACTTCAATGTTGCCAAACCGACTAACACAAGAATAAAAGTAATAATCCAGAACCTGACAATCACTCGTGGTTCTGGCCATCCTTTAAGTTCAAAATGGTGATGAATCGGTGCCATCCTAAAAATTCGCTTACCGGTTAACTTGAATGATGCTACCTGCATAATTACAGAAACTGTTTCCATAACAAATACACCTCCCATAATCAGCAAAACAATTTCCTGCCTGACTAAAACGGCAACTACACCTAATGCTGCGCCTAATGCTAAGGCACCTACATCCCCCATATAGACCATAGCTGGATATGCGTTAAACCATAAAAATCCTAAGCCCGCCCCCACTAAGGCAGCACAAAAAACAATTAGCTCACCTGCTTTAGGAACATAAGGAATAGCCAGATAATCTGCGAACATCACATGCCCTGTCAGATAGGCAAAAATTGCTAGCGCACCTGCAACCATAACCGTTGGCAGAATAGCCAGGCCATCCAGACCATCCGTTAAATTCACGGCATTACTGGTGCCCACAATGACAAAATAGGTCAGAACGACATACGCCCAACCCATATCAATAACAACTTCTTTAAAAAATGGCACAATAAACTGCGTTTCTGCTGGAATCTGTGCCGTTTTAAATAAATAGATTGCTGCTGTCAATGCAATTACCGATTGCCAAAAATATTTAACTCGTGCCGATAAGCCATCACTATTACCTAATTTTACTTTTTTATAATCATCAACAAAACCAACAATACCGTAAGTCATCGTGACTAATAGTGCGACCCAGATATAGCTATTCTCTAAATCCCCCCAAAGCAATGTACTAGTCGCTATACCAACTAGAATCAAAGTCCCGCCCATCGTTGGAGTTCCTGCTTTTTCGTAATGACTCTCAGGACCATCCTCCCGCACACTCTGACCGATATTTTTATTACTTAGGCGCCGAATCATACTTGGCCCAACTAAAAATAAAATCAATAAGGCTGTTAATGCACTTAAAATAGCGCGTAAGGTTAAATACTGAACAACATTAAACCCAGATTGAAATTGTGATAAATATTCAAATAAATACAGCAACATGCTTATTTCCCCGTTACGCTTAATAAAGCATTAACCACAACTTCCATTTTCTGGACTCTAGAACCTTTTACTAACAATATTTGCTCAGTCGTTATTTCGTTTGTTAGCACATCAATCAAATCGTCTTTCGCAGCATAATATACTGCGCCTTCGCCAAATGCCTGCACTGTATTTTCTGCCATTTTTCCGGTAGCAAACAATCGCTGCACACCAGATTTTTTAATTAGCTCACCCATCTCTCTGTGCATCTTCCCGCTGTCATCACCCAGTTCACCAAAAGCTCCCAAAGCAAGCCAATGCTCACCCTGACATTGCTGTAAAACGTCTAATGCTACGGTTAGTGAAGCTGGATTAGCGTTATAAGTATCATTAATCACCTTTATTCCTGATTCAGACTCAAATAATTGCAGACGCCCCTTTACCGCTTTAACCTGCTCTAGACCCGCTTGAATTTGAGCCAGTTTTACTCCTAATGCAATACAAGCCGCACTCGCCGCCAGCGCATTTTTTACATTATGCTCACCTGCCAGCGCCAGACTAACTGGGATACTTTCACTCCCAGCAACGAGTTCAAAACAAGTCTTAAATTGCTTTCCTCGCATTTCTGTAATAATTTTTTCAGCACGTACATCAGCTTTACTTGCTAAACCGAATGATAGAACTTTCCGTGGCTCTGCAATTGCACACCAGGCAGTAAAGAAATCATCGTCAGCATTCAATACAGCGACACCGTCGTCAGCTAATGAAGCAATAATTTCAGCTTTAGCCTGTGCCACCCCTTCAACACTACCGAAGCCTTCAATATGTGCAGCTCCCACATTGGTAATAATCGCAACATCTGGTTTTGCATAGTGACTGGTATTGGCTATTTCACCGCTATGATTAGCCCCCATCTCTATCACTGCAAACTGGTGTTGCTTATTCAGGCGTAACAATGTCAATGGCACACCAATGTCATTATTCAAATTACCCAGAGTGAACAGCACCTGATAGTTCACTGCCAGGATAGCGGCAATCATCTCTTTCACCGTCGTTTTACCATTGCTACCGGTAATCGCACAGACTTTTAACTGCAACTTATTTCTCACTGCACCCGCCAGTTCCGCTAAAGCAAGGTGAGTATTCTGAACAATAATCTGCGGTAAATCCGTGGTTACTTGTTTTGTTACCACTAATGCAACCGCACCATTCTGTTCCGCCTGAGTAATAAAATCATGTCCATCAAACTGCTCGCCACTAATTGCAATATATAAATCACCTGCGGATAAAGTCCGGGTATCAATGCTAACACCAGTAATCATTGCCTGCGTACCGACCTTGTTGCCCTGCAAGATTTCATTTATTTCATCCAGTGTCATGTCTATCATGCGGCTAATAACTCCTGCACTATTTCCCGATCACTAAAAGGCTGTTTTACACCTTTGATCTCCTGATAATCTTCGTGCCCTTTGCCAGCAATCAACACTATATCTAGTTCAGAACTAGTTACGATGCCTTGCTTAATTGCAGATTTTCTATCATTAATAACCCTTACTTTCTGCATTTTAAGACCTGTGATGACATCATTAATAATAGCGCTTCCATCTTCAAAACGAGGGTTATCGTCTGTCACTATCACCTGATCGGCTAAGCGCTCAGCAATTGCTCCCATCTCTTTGCGCTTACCTTTGTCCCGATCACCACCACAGCCAAAAACAACGCTTAATTTCAGCTGACAATGCTGTCTTAATGTACTTAATACCTTTCCCAGTGCATCCGGTGTATGTGCATAATCGACTACTACCAAAGGTTTTCCAGCGGCACCTGTGAAACACTCCATGCGTCCTATCACTGGTTTAATCGACTGTATCGAGGTCAGACACTTATTTAATGGACAGCCCTTTTCTAATAGCACTGCTAATACGGCCAAAATATTCTGTAAATTAAAATCACCTAACAATCCTGCTTTTAGTCGGGCTTGCTCTTTCTGCCAATGCACATCACACTCAATACCCGCCAGGGTATATTTAATATTGCTGGCTTTGATACTTGATTCCTGGGCGTACATTTTGTCTTGCAGGCTATAGGTCAATACCCTGACCTCATCTGAAATATTTGCAATGACACGTTCTGCATAAGCATCATCCAGATTGACTACTACAAACCTTAATCCTGGCCATTGCACTAAGCGTAATTTAGCCTGAAAATAGGCTTCCATACTGCCGTGATAATCAAGATGATCACGACTTAGATTATTAAAAATAACTCCGTTAAATTTGATTGCATTAACTCGCCCCTGCTCCAATCCATGCGATGATACTTCCATGGCAACATGAGTTAAGTTCTGTCTAACAAATTGAGCCAGTATCTTGTGCATGGTAAATGCATCTGGCGTGGTATTACTAGTACTGTGTAAATCTGTATATTTTCCCCAGCCCAGCGTTCCAATTACCCCACAGGATTTCATGGCCTGTGCTAAAAACTGACTACAGGATGTTTTGCCATTAGTTCCTGTAATACCAATAACATCTATATATTGTGCTGGTTGCTCATAAAAACGAGCGGCAACCAGGCCCAGCTTCTCTGTTAAATTTTCAACAGCAATCAATAGTATGCCTGATAGGTTTTTAGCTAGCTCGGCACCTTGTTTTGCTGGGTCATAAATAATTGCAACAGCACCTTGCTGCTGAACCTGAGCGGCATATAACAAACCATGTTGTCTAGCACCTGCGACTGCAAAAAAAACACCACCGTCACTAATTTCGCGACTATCCAGTGCGATATGAGTCACTTCTGCATCGTGTTTAATAGACACTAAATCTGTTAATAAGTCCGATAATTTCATATCATTATTTAGTTAATAATACTGACATACTCTGCTCTTCATCAGGCGCAATACCTAAAACTCTTAACGCCCCGCCCATGACTCTGGAAAAGATCGGCGCAGCGACTAAACCACCGTAATACTGTCCTGCATGTGGCGAATCAACCATTACTGCAATAATCAGTTTCGGATCACTTGCCGGCGCCATTCCAACAAACACCGATAAGTAATCATCACTATAAGCCCCAGCTTTTACCTTTTTTACAGTTCCCGTTTTACCGGCAACTCGATAACCTTCAACTCTAGCCTTATATCCAGTACCACCTTTTTTCACTACCTGCTCGATCATGGTTCTCACTTTTATTGCAGTTTCAGGGGATAATACCCTTTCTGCATATTCATCCCGATCTCGCTTTAACAAACTGACTGAATGCAGCAACCCATCATCTGCCAGTACCGTATAAGATCTAGCTAGCTGTAATACAGACATTGAGATTCGATAACCGAAAGATAAGGTTGCCTGCTCAAATGCACTCCAGCCAAAATACTCGGGTAAACTACCACTAGCCTCACCGGGAAAGCCAACTCCAGGCGACATTCCAAAACCTAATGAATGATAAAACCGCCAAAAATATTCAGGCGGCATAGATAATGCAATTTTACTGGCAGCAACATTACTCGATTTTTTTAATACTCCTGTCAGGTTCAAAGTGCCATAATCATGACCATCTTTAACCCATTTCCCTCTTATTCTTAAATTTTTGGTAGTAAACAACTGATTTTCTTTAACAAAACCACCCTCTAATGCTGCAGCAACTACCAATGGCTTCATGGTAGAACCCGGTTCAAAAACATCGGTTATCGCTCTATTTCGATAATGCGAAACCTTCATATTCCTACGCGAATTTGGATTGAAAGATGGCTGATTAACAATCGCTAATACATTACCTGTTTCTACCTCTAAAATCACTAATGCTCCGGCTTCCGCCTTATGCTTAATCACTCCCGCTTTTAATTCTCTATAAGCCAGATACTGCAATCGCTCATCAATACTTAGCGTTAAATCCTGTCCGGCTTCTGGCTCTTTAACACTCTCTACATCATGTTCTTCAATAACTCGCCGCGCACCATCACGAATGACCCGTTTACTACCTGCAACCCCTTCCAGAGTTGAGTTATACATCAACTCCAGGCCTTCCTGCCCCTGATCATCGACATTAGTAAAACCCAATAAATGAGCCGTTACTTCCCCAGCCGGATAAAAACGCTTAAACTCCCTTACAATGGCTACCCCTGGCAGACCTAATGCTTTAACCTTTGCAGCCAGATAAGGTTTAATACGCCGCTTTAAATAAACAAACTGTTTATTTGACAATGGGTTAAATGCCTTTTTAACCCTAGCTAATGAGATACCCAATAATTTTGCAACCTGCCTAAGCTTGATTTCATTATTTAAATCCAGACAGGCTAATTTTGCCTTCTTACCTGTATTAATCTTACAGTACTGAGGGTTTACCCAAACCGACCCAACGGGAGCACTAACAGCAAGACTCTCTCCGTTTCGGTCCTTTATCTGCCCCCTATAGGCGGCTATCTGTACCGTCCCTACATGTCGACTGCGCGCCTGTTTCTGCAAAAACTGGGTATCCAGCACCTGTAATTGCACGGCTTTAACTATCAGCCCTAACATGGCTAAAAGCATCAGGCCAATGACCAGTTTTCTTCTGCCTGAAAAGTCATCTGTGTAGCTATTTCTTATTTTCTTTTCAGTCTGCAACATTATTAAAACCGTATATAAACAATAGCTTTTCGTTCTAACTCAACTAAACTCATTTTCTTTCTGGCTATTTTTTCCACACGATTATGTTCAGATAACATTCTCTCTTCTAATGTCAGTCGTTCCCAACGAATTTCTAAACGATCAAGTTCCTGCTCCGTTTTTTGTATCTCTATGAATACCAGTCTGGAGTTATGTTTACTAAAAATAACAGCCAATCCAGAGCCAACTAATACCACCAGTAACATCACAACAAGCACTCTTTGCATAATACTACTTACGTTCTGCAACACGCATAACAGCACTGCGTGATCTGGGGTTCTCTGCTAACTCTTGCGGGCCTGCTTTATTCGCTTTACCCAGTTTTTTTAATCTTATCGCGGCTAACTCTTCTGGCTGCAGTGGTAATTTACTCGACGTATACTTACCTCTTGATTCATCTCTAATAAAACGTTTAACAATTCTATCTTCTAATGAATGAAAAGAAATAACGGCCATCCTTCCTCCACTAGCTAATACATTGACAGCCTGATCCAATACCTTTGTTATTTCTTCTAACTCACTGTTAATAGCTATTCTTACCGCTTGAAAACTGCGGGTTGCCGGATGCTTATGTTTTTCTTTAAACGGTATCGCCTCGATTAGCAAATTAACAAATTGCTGTGTCGTTTCCAATGGCTTCTCCAGCCTCTGCGTCACTACTGCATTAGCAATTCGTCGCGCAAACCGCTCCTCTCCATAATCAAAAAGCACTCTAACCAGGTCCTTTTCAGACACAGTAGCCAGCCACTCTGCTGCTGACAAACCAGAACTACAGTCCATACGCATATCCAGCGGCCCATCCTGCATAAAACTAAAACCACGCTGCGCATTATCTAACTGCGGTGATGAAACGCCAAAATCCATTAATACGCCATCTACTTTACCCAGCCAGCCACGCTTTTCCACTACCTCTTGCAACTGAGAAAAACAACAATGCTCTAACTGAAAGCGCGGATCTTTAAGCATTTCCTGTGCATATTCAGATTGTATTGCATCTAGGTCCCTATCCAGTGCTAACAAATGCCCCTCAGCACCTAATAACTGAAGTATGCCCTTACTATGCCCACCCCGCCCAAAGGTGCAATCTATATAAACTCCATCTGGCTTTATTGATAGGCCATCCAATGCCTCATTAAATAATACGGGTAAATGCATACTTTATTCCATTATCCTAGAAACTGCAGTTGAGCACGGATTTTGTGGAAAATCTGAGTGCGAAAGACAAGGCACAGCTCGCAGGCAATGGCCGTAGCCCTTGACAAGAGCTGTAACGCAGTATTTCGTGCTCAGATTTCTTCACAAAACCGTGAAGCGAGGTATATTCACCCAATAGGTGACATGTATTTACGCTCATTATGTTTTATACTCAGATACTTATAGTTCTTTATAGCGGTCAACTGCGGTTTTTAGGATTATCAAAAGGACAAGCCTTCCAGCTCATCCAGACCAGCATCATCATCACCTTCTAGCCATTCTTTCTCTTTAGCAATCCAGGCGTCTTCATTCCATATTTCAAATTTATTTAACTGGCCAACTAAAATCAGTTTTTTTTCCATGCCGGCAAATTTTCTGAGTTTTTCAGAAAGTAATAATCGTCCCTGTGCATCCATTTCAGTTTCAGTGGCGTTACCAATAAGAAAACGACGTAATTTACCTGCCATTTTGTTTAACGTAGGTAACTTACTAACAGTTAATTCAAGCTTTTCCCATTCAGGAAGTGGATAAAGCCATAAACAGCCAGACTCACCAACACATTTTTCGTTCACAGCCACAGTCACAACTAATTGACGCTCACAGCAATCCTGTAATTCCTCTCTAAATCGAGTCGGAATTGCAAAACGCCCTTTCGCATCTAAATTAATTGCTGTTACACCACGAAACAAAACTTACCCCTTTACTACAAAACTTCTCTAGAAAAAACTACTTTACGCCACTTTTTACCACTTTCAAACAAACTATAGTTTTCTAACATCGCTTAGTCAAGGGTGATAACAAATATTTTTCCTTTTTTGACAATGACTTAGCTACATATCACTTTAATAACCCAGCAAAAAAAAATCTATCAAAAAACATTAATATCTATCAGTTATTTGTTTTTTTTTCTTAAAGTAATTTCTAGGTAACGAAATAATCCATAAATTCTATTTTAGTTTCCTTTTTTCATCCCTACTTGCCACCCCCTGTCACAAAACCAACAGGCAATAAAAAACCCATAAAGTAGAGAGTACTTTATGGGTCTTAGAAACCTTTGATTGCCGGGCGAAACCGGCTAAATCTGTCTTTATTTCATATTAGTACCGCATT
>NZ_BDMN01000189.1 GCF_002189065.1 Bathymodiolus platifrons methanotrophic gill symbiont | reverse complement strand
CAGTAAAAACAGGTCTCATTCATCATTAACCTGTTGTTTTTTAAGTAAATTCAAGGGTTTTAGCAAACGGAATGCCAGTGTTATTAGGGAATGCTAATATTTATTAAAAATAAGCACTAACTAATATGCTTATGCTTTAAAAACTAGGAAACTTCAGTTTATGGGTCTTAGAAACCTTTGATTGCCGGGCGAAACCGGCTAAATCTGTCTTTATTTCATATTAGTACCGCATTTCCCTTCACCACATTTACCTTCCATCCCTTTCATATCTGCTTTCTTTTCCTTGGCCATAGGTTTATTACCTGCACACTTTCCTTCCGATGTTTTTTCCAATGCACCTTCAGGCATCATACTTGCACCACATAGACCTTCCCCACAAGCACCATCTTTCATTTTCTTAGTCGCTTTTTTATCTTTGTCTGCTTGCGCTACAAACATATAACCACTTGATAGCTCTGTCATCGCAAATGGGTTATCTTCACTATTTGCAACATTATCAGCCTGAACATTTGTTGCAGCAAATCCAGAAAATAGAGTTGTACCTACCGCAATTGCTAAAGGTGATTTTTTTATATTCATCGTTCTTTCCTCAAAATTAAATTACTTTAGGCCAATAGAAAAATTGTCGCCAGACCTAAAAATGACATAAACCCAATAACATCTGTCACTGTAGTCAGTAAAACCCCACCCGCCAAGGCTGGGTCGATACCCCTTTTCTGTAAAAACAGAGGAATCAAAACCCCCGCCAAGGCCGCACAACTTAAATTAATAATCATCGCAAAACCCAGCATCATTCCCAACGGCATATTAGAGAACCAGGCTGCTGCAATCATGGCAACGACAATTGACCAAACCACACCATTCACGGCACCCACAGCCATCTCTTTAAACAAGAAGGACATGGCATTAGAGGCACTAATCTGATGCAGTGCTAAACCACGAATAACCAAAGTCAATGTCTGACTTCCTGCAATTCCTCCCATACTTGCCACAACTGGCATTAATACGGCTAAAGCAACAATTTGATCAATGGTTGCTGCAAATAAGCCAATGACCCAGGATGCTAGAAAGGCAGTAAATAAATTAACGCCCAACCAGACCGCTCTACGTCTTGCGCTGACAAGTACAGGAGCAAATAAATCATGTTCCTCATCTAGGCCAGCCGAACTCATTACGGCATGATCCGCCTCATCTCTAATAACCTCCAGCACTTCATCAATAGTAATCCGGCCTATAACTTCTTTCTGTTCATCGATCACTGCTGCCGATAAAACATTTCTATGCTCAAAGATAGTTGCGACTTCAGAGATCGGCATATTTGATGGAATAGCTTCGACATTTCCATCCATTAGTTTAGAAATAACCACACCTGGATCATTTGTCAAAATCTCCGCAATAGCGACCATTCCCTGATAATGATGATTACGATCAACAACGACCAGACTATCCATATTGGCAGCCATCTTCCCTTGCGCCCGCAAATACCTTAAAACAGCATCGACAGTCACATCTGCACGTATTGACAATACATCAATATTCATTAACCCGGCAGCCGTATGTCCATCATAAGATAAAGCCGCTTCAAGACGACTATCACCTTCCTTCTTTAGGACTTTCTCTCGGGTATCAGCTGGAAAATCAGCAACCAGATCAGCCATATCTCTCGGCTCTAACTGGCTTGCAGCAGTCACTAAATCTGCCGTTGAAGTATGCTCAATCAATCCAGCCCGCACATCACCCTGCAAAGAAACCAGAGTTAGCCCCATTGCTTCAGGAGCCAGAATACTCCAGAGTTGATATCTGTAATCTATTGGCAAGGATCTAAGTAATAAAGCAATTTCTGCTGGATACAAACTATGCAAATGACTACGTGCTTCATAAAGCGCGCCATTATCCAGGTCATTCATAATCTGCTTTAAACGCAAGTCTGAGTGATCTTGTGGTCTACGTACTGACATAACTATCCTTTAGTTTTCTGGCATCAAGGTGATTTCTATCAAAGAATATACCAGCTTACTTGTCTTTTTGCCCTTCTTCGGTGTTGCGACTACAGTTACATAGCGCAACTATGCGCCTGTAGCCGCGCCTTGAAGATAAACAAAAATCCTGCGCTATCTGTGGTATATTATTTTCAGACAATCACCTAAGAGGATAATACACTAATTATTTTTACTGTATTTCCCGGTGCCTGACAATAACATTAAATGCCTTGCTCTGGAAATATCGCGCAAGGCGATCTATTAAAAATACCGAACGATGCTGTCCACCCGTGCAACCAATAGCAACCGTTAAATAACTACGGTTTTCCTGCTCAAAGCGGGGAATCCAGCGCTCTAAAAAAGTTGAAATATCTTGAAAAAACTCTGTAACTATTGTTTCTGATTGTAAAAAATCGATTACTTTCTGATCCTTACCAGTAAAGCCTCTTAAATCCGGATTCCAATAAGGGTTAGGCAGGCAACGAGCATCAAAGACAAAATCCACATCTAGCGGTATTCCATGCTTGAAGCCAAAAGATTGCGTCTGAATAGAAATCTTCTGTACCTCACCTATTTGCACATAATCCCTGATTAATTGCCTTAATTGATGATAATGTGTTCGACTGGTATCAACAATTAAATCAGCGCCTTTTGCAATTGGCTTTAAAATATCTTTTTCAATTTTAATCGCTTCTTTTAAAGACAGATGTAAATTCGTTAATGGATGCCGCCTTCTTGTCTCACTATAGCGTTTAAGCAAAACACTATCTTCAGCCTGCATAAAAATAACATCACACTGAATACCCTGCTCCCGAATAAATGCTAACTTATCCCTAAAGGCATATAAGCTTTCACTCTGGTTTCTTGCATCAATACCAATCGCGGTTTTACTGTAGGTTGATTGATCTTGCAACATGACATTACTGACAAAATCATCCAGTAATTTAATAGGTAGGTTATCTATGCAACAAAAGCCACAATCCTCCAGAGTATCTAAAGCAATACTCTTACCTGAGCCGGAAAGCCCGGTCAAAATCAATAGTTTCATAGTTTTAGCATTTATACACTAAGGAACGAGAATTCAATAATTCCCGAGCCTGACTTGTTTTTTGACTCCTCAGTTACGCTAGAAAAACAGTTGCGTAGCCTGCTATGCGCCAGTTTCCCTAACCCAACTGTGAAGCCAAAATCCTGCGTCATACTTTCGGGTATTATTAAATCCTCGCTCCTAAAATCAGATCAGACAACGAAGAGCTTGAAGCCATTTCCTTCGTTGTCTGCTCCTTGATTATTAGCGATGTGCCTGTATTTTTTCTTTATGCTTAATAATTTGTCTATCTAGCTTATCTACCATATTATCGATTGCAGCATACATATCTGCCTGCACATCATCAGCAAATAATTTAGCTCCACTAATTTGTACAGTTGCTTCTGCTTTTTGCTCTAGCTTTTCTACTGTCAAAATAACATGTACATCAGTAACATGATCAAAATGCCGTTTTATCTTTCCAATTTTATCTTCTACATGTTGCTTCATTGCTGCTGTTACTTCAACGTGATGACCCGTTACGCTAACTTGCATAAATTTATCTCCTAAATAATATTCAAAAAAATGAGTGTCATTATACTACTTTATTACAAAAGTCGCTTTCTTTGACTTGATGATGGAATAGATATTGTCTCGCGATACTTAGCAATCGTACGTCGCGCAACATTAATTCCTTTTTCTTTTAGTAATTCTGCCATCTTGCTATCACTGAGGGGCTTATGAGGATTTTCGTGACTGACTAACTCTTTAATAAATGCTCGTATAGCTGTCGCCGAACACTCCCCGCCCCCTACAGTTGATACATGACTGGAAAAGAAATACTTGAACTCGATCACTCCATTAGGTAAGTGCATATACTTCTGCGAGGTAACCCTGGAAATTGTTGATTCATGTAACTCTAATTCTTCTGCAATATCCCTTAACACCAAGGGCTTCATGGCAATGGCCCCATGCTCAAGAAACTCTGTCTGCCTTTCAATAATACTCCGCCCTACCCGTAGCAAAGTATCATTACGACTATGCAGGCTTTTAATAAACCAGCGCGCCTCCTGCAAATGCTCCTTCATGCTGACATTGTCTTTACTATTATCCCCACGTTTTATTAAGCCAGAATAAAACGGGTTTACTCTCAGCCTGGGGGCAATATCAGGATTTAATTCAACCAGCCATTTGCCATTCACTTTACTGACAAATAAGTCCGGAATAACATACTCCGACTTACCTTCTTCAATAGCACGACCCGGCATAGGGTCCAGCGAACGAATCAGAGCAATCGTTTCTATCAGTTTATGCTCTGAAATTGCTAAGCGCTTTATTAATTTTGCGATTTCCTGACTAGCTAGCAAATCAAGGTGGTGCTGCACTAACTCTAAAGCCTCAGTTCTAAATGGCGTATCCACTGGTAGCTGTAATAGTTGCATACCTAGACAGCCCTTTAGGTCTTCAGCCGCCACACCAGGTGGATCAAAATATTGCACTCTGTGCAAAACAGCACAAAACTCATCCTCTTCCAGCTCCTCCAGTTGCTCTATTAAACCTTGATAGATTTCAGCAGCCGGACTACTTAAATAACCATCCCTATCAATTGAGTCAACAATAGCCATAGCCATAGCGCGATCCCTATCAGTAAAAGGCAGCATTTCCATTTGCCATAACAAATGATCTTGCAAGCTCACCGCCTTACTACGCTGCACTTCAAAGTCCGGCATATCGTTGCCTGTTGCAGGTGCCGATCCCATTTGCACAGAGTCAAAAACATCTTCCCAGGAACTATCTGTTGGCAATTCATCGGGGAGATCTGTTTGTGACCCTTCACTACTTATTCGATCAGTCGTATCAACTTTGTTTTCAACGATTTTTTGCTCATTCAAAGTGGGACTTTCATCTTCCATCACTTCCAGCATCATATTTGAATCCAATGCTTGCTGAATTTCTTGCTGTAAATCTAATGTTGATAATTGCAACAACTTAATCGCCTGCTGCAATTGCGGCGTCATGGAAAGCTGCTGTCCCATACGGAGTTGTAAAGACTGCTTCATTTACCCCCCTTTAACGTAAGACAACAACAAAATAAAACATTATGTTCAGCATAATTCAAAGACTAAAATTCTCACCTAAATAAACGCGTCTCACTTCTTCATTAGCCACAATTTCAGCCGAAGAACCTTCGGCAATCACTTGCCCCGCATTCAAAATATAGGCTCTATCACAAATTCCTAGCGTTTCACGCACATTATGCTCAGTAATTAACACACCAATATCGCGCTCCTTTAAATGCGCGATAATTTTTTGAATTTCAATCACGGAAATAGGGTCCACTCCGGCAAAGGGTTCATCCAGTAAAATAAATTCAGGATCAGTTGCCAGGGCTCTGGCAATCTCGACTCTACGTCGCTCCCCGCCTGATAATCCCATACCTATATTATTACGAATATGCGAAATACTAAATTCATCTAGTAATTCATCAATAATCAGGTCAATTTGCCCCTTGCTCAGCCCCTTTCTTAACTCCAGCACAGCACGTAAATTGTCACTCACACTTAACTTTCTAAAAACCGATGCTTCCTGAGGCAAGTACCCGACACCCAGTTTAGCGCGGATATGCATTGGGTAGTGAGTTATTTCCTGCTCATCATAAAAAATATGTCCGGCATCAGCGCGCACCAAGCCCACTAGCATATAAAAACTAGTCGTTTTTCCTGCCCCATTCGGCCCTAGCAAACCAACAATTTCATTACTTGCTACATGCAATGACACATCATTTACAACTGCACGCTTTGCATAGGTTTTGCCAATATTTTTTGCAGACAGTATTGCCATTATTACTTACTTTCTTTTTTTGGCTGCAATATCACATGCACGCGCTTATTATCTGAGCCAGTGTCTCCCGCCTTAACCACTTCACTGATTCTATCGTATTCTATCCTTTCGCTTGCTGTGCTATTCTTCCCCTGCCATACCACGGCCTCTTCGATCATAATTAATAACTTTGTCTCTGGGTAATACTCGGTAGTTAAGGCATTTCCATGTACATCTTCTTTGTCAGCGTCAGGTGTTTGCTTAAATTTAACCGGAGTACCTGTGGCTACTAATTTCTGGATTTCCCTGTTCTCCATATATACAACCACTTCATCCGCATCCAGGCGCATACTGCCCTGTATAACAATAACTTTACCCGTATAAATACTGACACCTTGTTTATCATCAAAAAAACCAGAGTTTGATTCAATACTAATAGGCTCACTGCTATCACCGTCTAAAGCACTTGCCATGGGACTAAAAACTAAATTCATTCCCAAAAATACCGGTAATAACCACTTAATCATACTCATGCAGACCTTTAACATTTGCAAATAATTTTATATACAGAGGCTCTCGATAAAACAGCTTCATCCCCACCCCAGAAATTCTATCTAAACCACTGACCATTTCAGCCCAATCATCAGTTTCTGCATAATTTCGCTTTGGATGCACCAGTAAATTACTTGTTTTTACATTAATTTCTCGCACATTTTCAGCCGCAGCTCGATCAATAAAAACCTGACCATTCATTGCTATTTGATCCCCAGCTGCCGAAATATATCCTGCTTTAGAGCGAATAACCCAAGGGGGTGTTTCTTTTTTATAGACCGTCATTACCGGATTGGTAAGTTCAGTTCCTGCGTTATCTCTATAATTCGCAGCATAATCAGCCGTTAGCTTATTGGCTGCCAGGCCCAATTCATTCATTTGAGTTTTACTATAGCCTACAGCAAAATGCTCTGCAGTGTGTTCAGCCACAACTAACTTTTCATCTAATTCGTGTTCGGGCACTGAATTAACCGCCCAGATTGAAGCCAGGAAAATCAATAACAATAAAAAAAAGTTTTTATATTGCTCAGCAATCATTATATTTTTTTAAATGACTCAACCAGCCCATCCATTTTGCCCTGCGCCTGTAATATAAAATCACAGACTTCACGGACTGCTCCATGCCCACCAGTTAAATGAGTTTGCCAATCAACATAAGGTAAAATAAACTCACTAGCATCCTGCACAGCAATAGCCAGCCCCACCTGAATTAACACTGGCAAATCTATCAAATCATCACCTACATGTGCTGCCTGATCAGCCGTACACCCTACTTTAGCAATAATATCTTTAAATGCTTCACCCTTATCTAACTGCCCCAGATAAACCAGCTTAATTCCCAGCATTTCCATTCTCAACTCGACCGGCTTAGAAGCCCTGCCCGAAATAACAGCTACTTCAATCCCAGCCTTTTGTAATAGCTTAATCCCTAGACCATCGCGAACATTAAATGCTTTATATTCTTTGCCTTGCTCATCAAAATACAGCTTTGCATCGGTTAAAACACCATCAACATCTAAAATTAACAGTTTAATCTTTTTTGCTTTTTCAATTCTATTTTGCATTTCAGACTATTCCTGCGTGAATCAAATCGTGCATATTCAATGCACCAGTCACTTGCCTGTCTGTATCTACCACAAGCAAGGCATTAATTTTCTTTTCTTCCATAATCTGCATCGCCTCAGCCGCCAAAACCTCTTCACCGATTACCTGACAATTTACAGTCATAACTTCTGCCAATAATGCCTGTTGAATATCAATATTTCTCTCTAATAATCGACGCACATCACCATCCGTAAAAACACCGGCAAACTGCCCCTCACTATCAACAACAGCTGTCATACCTAATTTTTTCGCTGTCATTTCAACCAAAGCATCCATAATACTGACATCACTCTTAACAACAGGCAATTGTTTCCCTGTGTGCATAATATCTCTTACCAGCACCAACAGTCGCCGGCCTAAACTACCCCCTGGATGTGACAAAGCAAAATCATCACGCGTAAAACCACGCAAAGTCATCAATGTAACTGCTAGCGCATCCCCCATCACTAAAGCGGCCGTGGTACTAGCAGTAGGTGCCAACCCTAAAGAACAGGCTTCCTTTTCTACCGCATTACTCAAATGTGCTGAAGAAAATTTAGCCAGAGTAGAATCCACTCTTCCTGTCATCGCAATCATAGGCACAGCTAAGCGCTTGATAATGGGCAATAATGTTAAAATTTCTTCAGTTTCCCCGGAATTAGATAAAGCCAGCACCACATCCTGCCGGGTAATCATACCTAAATCGCCATGGCTAGCCTCACCTGGATGCACAAAAAAAGCAGGTGTTCCCGTACTCGCCAGTGTCGCCGCAATTTTTCCGGCAATATGCCCTGACTTCCCCATACCAGTGACCACAACCCGCCCTTTACAAGCGGCGATAATATGACAAGCCCGTACAAAATCCTCATCGACTGTTGATAACAAGCCATTGACTGCCTGCGCTTCGAGAGTAATCACCTCTGTTGCTGTCTGTATCAACTGTCTATCATTCATAAGCAATCATTTAAATAACACTTTGATAAATTGTCCACTGATAAAATAAATATGCAGCCAACAGGCCACCACCTTCCAAGCGGTTAATTTTCCCCGCCTTAGACAAACCAACACCTAATATAAAGAGTACGCCAGTAAACACTAATAACACTGGAAAATCACGACTGATAACAGTAGCATCAACAGGCCCGGGAGCAATCAATGCCGGCAAGGAAAAAACAGCCAGGAGATTATACACATTCGAGCCGATAACATTACCTACGGCTAAATCATCTTCACCCTTAAGTACACTACCTATCGATGCCGCCAATTCTGGTAGGCTAGTGCCCAGTGCCACAATCGTCAAGCCTATCACCAGATCACTGACACCCATTGTATGTGCTATATTCACGGCTGCCCAGACTAAAGCCTTAGAACTGATTAATAAACCGAATAAACCAACAACAAAAAATATCCATGCCTTATTATTGGGCATAGTTTCAGGCACTTCTGCTTCCACTTCTTGAGCCAGAATATCATTTTTGCGTTCAGACATAGCACTACGCACCAGCCAGAACAAAAAGACCACTAAACTCAATAGCATTAAGACGCCATCGAAAACACTTAAACCATCTAAAGCCAATACATAACAACCAATGCTAATCAGCATTAAAACAGGTAATTCACGCTTTAGCAGCCCTGAATGAAAAGCCAGAGGAACAATCAATGCAGTTACGCCAAGAATCAAACCCATATTAGCAATATTAGACCCAATGGCATTACCTACTGCCAGGCCCGGGTTTCCCTGAAAAGAGGCTAGCGATGATACCAGAATTTCAGGTGCAGATGTACCAAGACCAACAATCGTCAAGCCTATTAATAAAGGCGACACACCAAAGTTTCGGGCTATTGAAGACGCACCCTCCACAAACCAGTCCGCAGCATAGACCAGGACAACCAGACCTACCACCAAAGCAAGAAAATCAATCAACATATTTTTAGTTGGTTCAAAAATTGCATATTGTGCCACAAAAAACCATAATCTAAAACAAATTAGGGGCAGACTCGAATTAATCATTTACCTTCTTTGGCCGTCCACTAAGCTTTGCCTCAGAACGCCTGTAATGACTGGCATTCAGACCAAAGACACACCAATAAAATCATAATTCACAAAATGTGATAAATATAATTAGAATTCATAGACAATAATCGTTTTTCATGAAAAGATAGCAATGGTAATTAATAGTCGAAATTCACGATAATGGTAGCATATAATCAAAATTCACGACCTGTACCTGTTTTTCATGCTTTTCCAGCACTGGAAGAAGGATCAACGCTTGCCGGATATGCGGCACTGATCGCAGGACATGGACTATTAGTACCTGCCCCCGACTATCTATGCGCCATAGGGACAAAGCATAAGAGGTATGAAAAGGGACGATGGCGCATTTTCACACCAAGGCACAAACCTAATGATAGTCTGCATAACCACCTTACATTTGCCCTTAAGCATGAGGGTATCGATCTGGCCGTTCTCAAAGCCCTGTTTGTCACGACTAAGCCTGAAGCTATTATCGATATTGTTCGTTCAGAACTAACAGGCGCTTATAGCCGAAGACTCTGGTTTTTGTACGAGTGGTTATGCGGTAATGAACTCGATATCGAGGATGCAACGCAAGGTAACTTCGTAGCGATTATCAATGACACACTTCAATACCCGGGACCCTCTCATAATTCAAAACGTCACCGCGTTCGCAATAACTTGCCTGGAACTCGTGAATTTTGCCCATTGATCAGGAGAACAGAAAAGCTTGATCGGTTTATTGGCATGAACCTGTCACAGGCCGCTATCGACCATATAGGTAAAACACACTCAGACCTATTGAGTAGAGCAACTGCGTTTCTTCTGTTAAAGGATTCAAAAGCATCCTATACCATAGAAGGAGAAACACCACCTCATAACCGCATTGAGCGATGGGGAAAGATCATTGGTGCGCCCGGGAGATGTAAGATAAGTATTGAGGAGCTGGAGTCTCTTCAACATGCTGTCATTGTAGATAATCGCTTTGTTATGCCCGGTTTGCGTATTGAAGGCGGTTTTGTCGGTGATCATGACCGGACAACCGGAATGCCAATGCCCGTTCATATCTCGGCGCGTCCAGAAGATTTGGAGAGCCTTCTGTCCGGCCTGATCGAAACTTATCAGCTCCTTGGTAAAAGTGATTACGACGCTGTGCTTATGGCCGCGCTTATGGCCTTTGGCTTTGTGTTCATTCATCCTTTTGAAGACGGCAATGGTCGTATTCATCGCTACCTGTTTCATCATATCTTGGCAGAAAAGGGATTTGTTGCCAAAGGGTTGGTTTTTCCGGTATCCGCCGTCATTCTGGAACGCATCGATGATTACAGGCAAACGCTTGAACATTATTCAAAACCCAGGCTTGATCTGATTGAGTGGCGGCCTACCGACAAAAACAATGTCGAAGTATTGAATGAGACTAAACAAGCTGGGTTTTTCTTTGAATGTGTCGAAGAAACAGTAAATAAAACACTGCCTGAGGAAGTGAGTTACCTGAAAACGTGCACGAAATAATGAATTTAATCAACTTACTGAGGTTGAAGTTCAATCCATAGAGCGCAAATATGATGAAGTCTTTCATATTGATGACAACTTTTTTAACTTAGATAAGCATTAACATATTAATAAACAACAGCTTGCATATGTAGACTGGGTTAGCTTATCGCGCAAAGCGCGATAACGTAACCCAGCATTTCCTCATAAATCAACGTGTTGCCGGGTTACGTTTTTTTACTTCGCAAAAAAATCTAACCCAACCTTGTCTTACCTTACTGAAGTTTCCCAATTATTGAGTAGCTGAAATACACAATGCTGGTGTATCGAGGTTTATTTTAGGTGGTTTTGCCATGTTTATAGCAAACCCCTACTTAATTCCCCTTAGGCAATAGCATTTGAAACGAATGAAAAGACTATTTTTTTCATATAGTTGTAGCATAGTTTCAATTTTA
>NZ_BDMN01000188.1 GCF_002189065.1 Bathymodiolus platifrons methanotrophic gill symbiont | reverse complement strand
TGCGTCATACTTTCAGGTATTATTAAACCCTCGCTCCTTAATGGCCCATGCCACATCAGCCGCTTGCCTGTTTTCTTTAACATCATGAACACGAAACATTTGCACGCCTTGCTGCACTCCTAAAGCAGTCGTTGCAGCCGTTGCACTGACTAATTCAGCCGGTTCAGTAACTGCACATAAGCTCCCCATAAATCGCTTACGACTGGTACCCAATAAAACAGGGTAGCCTGTGGCGACAAAACGATCTAAATTAGCCAGCAAATCCAGATTATCCTGCCTACGCTTGCCAAAACCAATACCTGGATCTATAGCTATCTGATTTTTATCAATTCCTGCAGCTAAAGCGACATCGACACGTTCTTGTAAAGAATTTAAAACTTCAGCAACAACATCCTGATAAAACGGCGCCTCCTGCATATTATCAGGCTGACCTCTTATATGCATTAAAATAATAGGCACATTCCTTTTCGCGGCCAAAGATAAAATCTCTGCATCTTGTTCACCTGCTGAGATATCATTAATTATCGTCGCGCCGGCATCCAGTGCCGCCCTAGCCACCTCACTTAAAGTCGTATCTATGCTAATGGGGAGCGTTGCGGACAGGTCTTTGCGTATTGCTTTGACCACCGGAATAACACGGGATATCTGCTTTTCTGCCGATACTGACTCAGAGCCAGGCCGGGTAGACTCACCGCCTATATCTATAATGTCTACCCCTGCAGAAATCATAAACTGTGCTTGAAGCAGAGCACTGTCAATAGCAGTAAATTTTCCACCATCGGAAAAACTATCAGGTGTGACATTAAGAATACCCATGATAAGTGGGCCAGTTAAATTATTAAACATAAAGGTACTCGCTCCAAACAAGCATTTTTTTACCAAGAAACCTGCCAAGAAAACATGGCAACGTATATAATATACTTCGCGCGGTTACGGTTGCAGAAAATATTTCGAGTTGTTTTTTGTTGATAGCAAGGCGCTAAAACAGGCGCATAGCTGGCTACGCAAAACATATGCTCCACAACCTAAGGCAATGTTATTGATTTAATTTCACTTTTGCTAAAGAAGGATTGGCTAAGGAAAATAAAACTGCTCAGTTTTAACCCTACCCTCTTCTCCCTTTAGAAAAAGGAGTTTATTTTTCAAACATCTCTATTGTAACCGTAAGCTGACTAAAGTCCGCCCTATTCTCGTTCGATATAAATACAAATCAATCTTTAAATTATGACTTCACCTCGTATCGCATGGGCTGTTACTGGCTCGGGACATTATATCGAAGAGTGCATTGAGTATATGCTCACTTTAGATAATGTTGACTTATATCTGAGTCAGGCCGGTGAGGAAGTGCTAAAAATGTACGGCATACAAATTAATGACTTACGTGATAAAGTCCGTATTTATCGCGATAAAGCCGCTTCTGCTCCACCGGTAGGCTTATTTTATAAAGGCTATTATCACACCTTGATTGTTGCCCCAACGACGTCAAATACTGTCGCAAAATTCGTGCTGGGCATTGCCGATTCATTAGTGACTAATCTTTATTCTCAGGCTGGAAAATGCCGTATACCTAATATTGTTTACCCTTGTGATATTGCTCCCGAAATGAAAACGACAGCTCCGGGCGGCGAAGTGATGGTTTATCCTAGAAAAATTGACCTGGAAGCCACTGAAAAATTACGTAGTTTTGAATATACCACCGTAGTAGAAAGCGTCGATGAACTCCAGTTAGCAATGCAACAACGCCTGGCTTCTTTATCATGAGTGAACACATCCTGTTTTTAACAGGCAAACTGGCAGAAAAACAATTGCGTCAGATTCTGAAAAAGATGCAACCCGAATTTAGCTATACGGTGCACCAGATTGGCGTTAAAGTGGCAGCGTTAATGACGGCTGATATGATTGGCCGCCGCTTAAAGGATACTTTTAATGCCGACCGGATAATCATCCCAGGCCGATGCCGTGGTGATATTGAAGAACTCAGCAAAACCTTATCTGTGCCTGTCGAACGCGGCCCTGATGAATTAAAAGATTTACCGCTTTATTTTGGCAAACAGGCATTACATATTGATTTAACTCACTATGATGTAAAAATTTTTGCTGAAATTGTCGATGCTCCCAACCTTGCAATCGAAGAAGTCGTTCAACGTGCTTATTATTACCAAAATAATGGCGCAAATATTATTGATATAGGCTGCTTACCCGACACTCCCTTTGCTCATATGGAAGATATCATCCGCGCTTTAAAACTGGAGGGATTTAAAGTCAGTATTGATTCTTTAGAGACGGCTGATCTACTACGCGGTGCAAAAGCCGGTGCTGATTATATGCTCAGCTTACATGAAAGTACCTTATGGGTTGCTGATGAGGTTGATGCCATTCCAGTTATCATTCCGGAAAAGCATACAGATATAGGTTCTCTGGATAGAGCTATTACTCTTTTACAGAATAAAAACAAAGCCTTTATCGTTGATCCGATTCTTGATCCAATCCATTTTGGTTTTACCGAATCGGTAGTGCGTTATCATACTGTACGACAGAAGCACCCTGAGATTGAAATGATGCTCGGCGTAGGTAATATCACCGAACTCACGCATGCTGATACTGCGGGTATGAACGCAATATTATTAGGTATGTGTTCAGAACTCAATATTAAGCAGATCCTTGCTACCGAAGTTAGTCAACATGCAGGCCGTGCAATTAAAGAAGCCGATGTGGCACGGCGCATTATGTATGCAGCCAAAGAAAATAATACGCTACCCAAACATATTAATCCTGATTTGATGGCCCTACATGAGACTTCACCGTTCCCTTATCAACTGGCGGAAATCAAGGAATTTGCTGCACAGGTTAGGGATCCGAGCTTTCGTATTCAAATCAGTACTGAAGGCGTGCATATATACAACCGTGATGGCTTTCATAGCGCTATCGACCCTTTTGATTTATACCCTAAACTACAAGTTGAAAACGATGCTGGCCATGCTTTTTATCTAGGCGTTGAACTCGCTCGCGCAGAAACTGCCTGGCAACTGGGCAAGCGTTTTAATCAGGACCAATCCCTAGACTGGGGTTGTGCAGCAAAAACCAGTGAACAAACTGTCGACTTACATACATTTAAGCCCGCCGGAACCACATTTAAAAAATCATGATTCAAGAAACTATCGTAACTACACATAATAATGAAGGTCAAACGCATATTGCCCCTATGGGTATTCATGTTGCCGGTGATGAATTTATTATTCTCCCTTTTCGCCCTTCTGTTACTTTAGATAATATTCTGGAAACTAAAACGGCGGTCATTAATTACACCGACGATGTCAGAATTTTTGCCGGTTGTGTTACCGGAAGGTATGAATGGCCCTTAAAAAAAGCAAAAAAAATCGATGGTCATTTTTTAGAAGGTACATTAGCTCATTGCGAAGTCAAATTAACTCATGTTGATGATGACCCGGTACGCCCAAAATTATTCTGTCAATCAGTACATCGAGTTAACCACTCTGCATTTAAAGGCTTTAATCGTGCTCAACTTTCTGTCCTGGAAGCTGCAATTTTATTAAGTCGTATTAACCGGTTATCTTCTGCTAAAATTCACACTGAACTGGAATATTTACATATCGGTTTTAATAAAACAGCAGGCCCTAAAGAAAGAGAAGCATGGGACTGGATTACAAAGGCAATAGAACAAAAATTAAGAGAGCTATAACCCATATGAGTCGTATGCTGGCAAGCGTCAATAGCCTGGAAGAAGCAATAATCGCATTACAGTTTGATGTGGATATTATTGACCTGAAACAACCTGCACTCGGTGCTTTAGGAGCACTACAGACACAACAGGTACAAACTATCGTCACCGGATTACAACAGGTAAAACCTGTTAGCGCTACGATAGGTGACCTACCCATGCAAGCTGATGTGATTTTTGATGCCGTCAATAAAATGGCCGATACAGGTGTAGACTATATAAAAATTGGCTTTTTTCCGGGTCAGGACTGGAATAAAGTGATAAGAAAACTGGCAACTCTAACTCAAGATTCCATACAATTAATTGCCGTATTATTTGCCGACCAGCAACCTGATTTAAACAATATTAAACAATTTGCAGAGGCTGGTTTCACCGGCATTATGCTGGACACCATGAATAAAACTAATGGCTCACTTACCCAGGTAATGCCCCTGGCTACATTGCAGCATTTTGTACAAACAGCCAAACATTATCAATTACTCTGTGGTCTTGCCGGCTCCTTACGTGCAGTCGATATTCCATCATTACTCCCACTACAAGCCGATTATTTAGGTTTTAGAGGAGCTTTATGTGAACAACACTCTCGCACAGCCTCACTTGACCCTATCGCCATGCAAAATATTAAAACGGCTTTAGCACTAGCTGATGAATATCAACAATCCTTTGCCTATGCCCATGACTCTCAGCCATAGCTCGTCATTCCTGTATGCTTTTAGCAGGAATCTCGTTGATTAAGCATAGATTCCCGATAAAAACATTCGGGAATGACGTGTTTTTTAACATACTAATGTTTAAAGCTTAATTTCACTTTGGCTGAGAGTTATACGTAATCAGCATTTTAAGCCATGCTGGCCACCCACCTACAAGTAACGAAGATTGTAATCATTCAGCCAGCATCTAGCCAACGATATATACTTTTAAAAACTATGACAAAAAAAACTTCTCTGACCAATAAAATCTTAATTGCTATGGGCTTAGGGCTTATATTAGGCAGTTTGATAAATATATTTACTCCGGATCAAGCAATTATCCAGACCTATTTTGTTAATGGCTTATTCCATGTTATTGGTTCGGCTTTTATCAATTCCCTAAAAATGCTAGTTGTGCCTTTAGTTACTTTTTCACTTATTTGCGGTGTCTGTGGCATTGGCGATATTAATGCACTGGGACGCATAGGACTTAAATCTTTTCTTTTATATATACTGACCACCGGCCTAGCCATTTCTCTGGCTTTAGCTATTGCCATTACTTTGGCACCCGGCAAAGATTTTGCACAGCAGCAACACACAACAACTTTTGTTGCCAAGGTTTCTCCGCCAATTACTGATGTCTTTATTAATATCATCCCCAGCAATCCGATTGAAGCATTTGCCCAGGGTAATATGCTGCAAATAATATTTTTTGTCATCCTGTTTGCCATTGCCATGCTAATGACTGGCGAAATAGGTAAGCAACTGGCTGAGACTGCTGAAAAATTAAATGAAGTGATGATGCAAGTGGTCACTTTAGTCATGGACTTTGCCCCGATCGGGGTATTCTGCCTAATGGCAAAAACATTTTCAGAGCAGGGCTTTGCTTTAATTGTACCTATGATCGGTTATTTCTCTGTGGTCATTTTATGCTTACTTCTGCATGCTCTAGGAACATTCTCCCTATTACTTACTTTTTTTGCCAAACTCAATCCACTGATATTTTTCAAAAAAATGCGCCCGGCGCATATATTTGCCTTTAGCACAGCAAGTTCCAATGCCACTATTCCTGTTACCCTACGCGCCCTGGAGAAACGTATCGGTGTGAACAATACAACAGCCGCATTTACCGTTCCTTTAGGCGCAACAATTAATATGGATGGTACTGCCATCATGCAGGGCGTTGCCACAGTATTTATTGCCAATGTCTACCAGATTGACCTAGAGCTAACTCAATATATTACTATTATCGGTATGTCTATTCTTGCATCTATCGGCACCGCTGGCGTACCAGGTGTCGGGCTTATTATGCTTGCTATGGTCTTTAATCAAGTGGGCCTACCTGTTGAAGGCATAGGCTTGATTCTAGGGGTAGACCGATTACTGGACATGATGAGAACAGTTGTCAATATTACCGGCGATGCGACTGTCACCTGTATCGTGGCACGGGGAGAAAACACAATTGATGATACTGTTTTCAATGATCCTGACGCGGGTACAATCTCTGAGCTACATTTACCTCATAAAACATAATCATTAAAGCAAACGTTTACCCCAGATAAAACCAATTGATATACGTATTTATGAACATACACCATGTAAAAACGAGAAACCATTCGAAGAGAATAGTATTAGCTATAAAAATAAAAACACAAAATACATCCTCTGCATCCTATTCAAGTACAGCTACAAGCAGTAAATCCTCACCTCCCTACTGACCCGGCATAGTTAAAAACACCCCAAATAGATAAAACCAACATCTCTTTAATATCAATAAGATATAAATTATCCTAACTTAATAAATCCCTTAAATAAATATTGTTTTGACACGATACATTTAATCATGATAAAAATACATCGTCGAATTAGAGTAACTTGCTCCCGACATACGCAAGGCAAATAACAAAAATAAACGTGCCTTACCTGTGCAAAGCGCAGTTTTATAAAAATAATAACGAGGATAGTCAAATGGCTGAAGAAAAAGATAATTCAACTCTATACATAGGCGGAATCATTTTAATCGCTGTAGTTGGTGTATTTATACTAAAAGGTAGAGAAACAGAGCATCTACAATCAGGTGCTTCAACAGCATCTACTCAAGCAGCATTTGATGCTGCAGATGCAAAGAGAAGAGCACAAAAAAACGTATTTGAATAAACCCTTCAAATCAATAAGTATGACTTAGATTTATTGTAAAAAAGGAGATGTTTTATCTCCCTTATATTGTGTGAAAGAACTACCTTAACGTCCTGTTAAGGTAGTTTTCATAATAAATCCCCCAATCCCACCTTACAAACTACAATTCTGTTTCAGTTAATCCTAAAATTTAAGTTCAGCAACCCCTTTCGCTAATACCTGATTAATATTCAATACAGCAAATAATTGTTGCAATGACATCTGCTGAATTTTTTCTTCGGAACCATAGCGTAAAGCAAATAGTTTATTTTGCATACCTGGCGGATAGCTTGCTTTAATTTTTATTATATTTTGCTCAATAAGATCTCTCGCCTGTTTTATTTCAGCATCTCTTTTATTGACTACAAACGTCTGATTCTTCTTAACTGGCGTACTAGCTGGGCGCATCGCCTGTGACTCACGCATAGCCATCAAACGCTTACTTTTGCCTAAACCAACCAATAACTCCGTATCTTACACGACAGTTTTTTGTTTTTCTTGCATAAATATAGGTGTCAGTTTAAATTGAAAAGTTATTTGCCTGCCATTTTTTTAAGGCATTTATATATAAATCACCTTCTTCAGCGCGTACTCTTTCTCCTAGACTTGCTACCGTATCATCAGCCAAGACAGGAACCCTTTGCTGCAACAAAACAGGACCTGCATCATAATCTGCATTAATCACTTGTACAGAGGCCCCACTCTCCATATCAGCTGCAGATAAAACGGCTGCATGCACATAATCCCCATACATTTTATGCCCACCATGTTTAGGTAATAATGAAGGATGGATATTTAAAATTTTATTATTAAATGCAGCTAAAGTTTCATTACCAATTTTTTTCATATAACCAGATAACACAACAATATCAGTACCCGCCATAAGTAAAGCCTGCTTTATCGCTGCATCTTCAGTACCTGGGTGAGTTTCTGCACTGATATGCACGACTTCTAACCCATTTTCCAGACACCATGGATAGATAGCCGTTGTCTTATTATTAGTAATTAAAATACCTATTTCAAAACCTTTTAAGGTTTGCGCCTTAATCGCAGAAATAATTTGTCTGGCAGAGCTACCACCATGCGAGGCTAAAAAACTTATTTTCATTCAATACTCACTAATCTTTGTTGATTATTTATTGCCTACCTAGCAGGGGTAGAGCGGGCTTTAGTCCGCTAGTTTTACCCTCCCCTACAGAAATGCTTACACTGGCGGACTAAAGTCCGCTCTACATAGTGTTTTCAATTCAGACCATGCAGCTAGTTTATCTTTATAACTCATAGCCGCATAGGCTGGGCTGGTTGAGGGCAGCTTAGTATAAGACAATGCCTTATACTCGGGAGCTAAGGTCTGGAAAACATATTTTTTATATAAACTTTCAGCCATGCCACCATTAAAAAACACATATTTAATCTGTGAAAATGTAGCAAATAATGAGTCAAAATCATTGATTATTACTGACTCTTTCTCAATTGCAGAGTCTAGACTGCCTTGTCTCACACAGGATTTTAGCACATCCCAGACAGCAATTCGCTGAGCTTGCAACAGTTGCTGCCCTTGCTGATAATCAACCGGTTTACCGTCATTATATAAAGCCGCCATGATCTGCCAAAAAGCATTTCGGGAGTGCCCGTAATATTGTTGTTTTTCTAATGAGACCACGCTAGGCATACTACCGAGAATTAAAATATGTGCCTTATTATTTCCCAATAGTTTAAAACCTGATTGTTCTGTCATTAATGCAATTAAGACTATGCCAAATGTAATCCACAATAGCACATATAGTTTGCAACCGTCAGTGCTAGAAGTATAAATGACCTAGAATTTTACTGATTTTAAGCCTATTTTTTGCGATAATGCACAGCCTGCTATAGAGTAGGTATACAAAAAAACTCTCCGCAACACGCGTTCAAAATTTATCTTATAAAATCTAAACTATGTGGTTTAAAAATCTTGCTATTTATCGCTTAACCGAAGCCTTTACTTTAACGCCTACAGAACTAGAAGAAAAACTAGATAGTTTACGCTTCAAGCCCTGCTCCTCCACAGAAGAATTCAGCTATGGCTGGACATCCCCTCTAGGTCGCAGCTCTGAGCAGCTGATCCATCAGGCTAATGGCTTTATAATGCTTTGTGCGACAAAAGAAGAAAAGGTGCTGCCAACAAGTGTCATTAATGAAATGACGGCAGACAAAATCACTGAAAAAGAAGATCAGGAAGCACGTAAACTATCCAAAAAAGAACGCACTGAAATTAAAGATCAAATTATCTTTGAGCTATTGCCACGTGCTTTTAGTTTTTCTAAAAAAACCTTTGTCTATATCGATCCTAAGGGTGGCTGGCTTATCGTTGATGCAGCTTCAGCAAAAAAAGCCGAAGAATTAATCAGCTTTTTGCGTAAAAATCTGGGCTCTCTGCCGTTAGTACCCGTGAGTACTAAAGAAAAACCAGTCAGCACCATGACTCAGTGGCTATTGAAAAATGAAACACCGGCTGATGTCTTAGTTGAAGATGAATGTGAGTTACGCGCACCTGAAGAAGCCGGCGGTATCATTCGCTGTAAACGCCATGACCTAGCTGCTCCAGAGATCAAAAATCATTTAGATACAGGCAAACAAGTGATCAAACTTGCTATTAGCTGGTCTGACCGACTATCATTTATTGTCGATGAAAACCTGTCTATTAAGCGTCTGAAGTTTTTAGATCTTATTCAGGATCAGGTTGCTGATACTGAAACTGATTCGGCTGAAGAACAATTCGATGTAGACTTTACCATCATGTCCCAAGAGTTGAGCTCCTTTCTACCTCGTCTGTTAGAATTATTTGGCGGCGAAAATATTAGCTAATGAGTTCATTACGTAGCACAATAAAAATATTAATAGCTAGCACTTTTATCCTGTCTAGCTCTAATATTTATGCTATCTCCTTTGTATTGCCAGACAATGCAAAGGACAGCCTGGTCATGGAGTTTTCTCAAGGTATCAACAAGAAAACAATAGCTAGCAAAAATGAAGATTTACTGGATATAGCACGTCGCTTTGATTTAGGCCAGAATGAAATCATACGCTTAAACCCTGATGTCGATCGCTGGTTACCCAAAGCAGGTGCGCAAATCCAGCTACAAAGTGAACGGCTATTACCCGATGCTCCACGTTCAGGTTTAGTACTTAATTTACCTGAATTTAGGCTCTATTACTTTCCTGAACCTGGGAGTAAAGAACCCTCCTCGGTCATTACTCACCCGATTAGCATAGGCCGGCAGGATTGGGATACCCCTTTAGGTCAGACAAGCATCATCGCTAAAAAAGAAAATCCCACCTGGACTCCCCCAGAGTCCATAAAAAAAGAACATGCAGCAAAGGGCGACCCTTTACCTGATGTTGTACCTGCCGGGCCTAATAACCCGCTAGGATTATATGCCATGCGCTTAGGGATTCCAGGCTATCTTATCCATAGTACCAATAAGCCTTATGGCGTTGGTATGCGTGTCAGTCATGGCTGCATCCGTATGTACCCTGAAGATATTGACACTCTTTTTCCGCTGATAACTGTTGGTACACCGGTAAGCATTGTAAACCAGGCTGTCAAAGTAGCTTGGGCTGGAGACAGTCTATATATTGAAGTACATCCGCCACTGGAAAACCATCAAACAGATAATTTGCTGGACATTGCACTGGATTTAATTGAACAGGCCAATAATGGTGTACTGCCAATTCTAGATGGTTCTGCTTTAAATGATGCTCTGACAGAAAGAAAAGGTTTACCCATAAAAATATTTGAGCAAGCTAGCATACAAACAACTGAAACCAGCAATTAAACGAATGTCATATTACAAAATAATCATGGCATTGAAATAACAATTGAGGATAATAGACAGTATAGAGTTAATTTAAACACACTAGACGGTAAATTTAGACAATAATCCCGTCTAATTTTAACCCTCTATACCTTGCCCTGATTCAGATAATAATAAAAAAAGAGAACTTTATGATCCGACAATTAAAAAATCTGTTAAAAAAGAACCAAAACTGGGCAAAAAAAATGACGGCGGATGATCCTGATTTTTTTCATGATTTAGCGAAACAACAAACGCCAGAATACCTCTGGATTGGCTGCTCTGATAGCCGCGTGTCGGCAAACCAGGTTATTGATTTAAAGCCCGGAGAAGTTTTTGTCCATCGCAATATTGCAAATGTTATGGTACATACTGATTTGAACTGCTTATCAGTCATTCAATTTGCAGTTGAAGTCCTGAATGTGAAACATATCATCATTTGTGGACATTATGGCTGTGGAGGCATCAAAGCAGCTTTTGAAGGTAAAGAGCTGGGCTTGATTGATAACTGGTTAGGTCATATTAAACTGAAGTTTCCCAATAATTATTTATGGTAAAATTGAAACTATGCTACAACTATATGAAAAAAATAGTCTTTTCATTCGTTTCAAATGCTATTGCCTAAGGGGAATTAAGTAGGGGTTTGCTATAAACATGGCAAAACCACCTAAAATAAACCTCGATACACCAGCATTGTGTATTTCAGCTACTCAATAATTGGGAAACTTCAGTTATTATTATTGCCATCCTGCTCTGGAAATCTATAGCTTACCCTGGTAGTTCTACTGCCTTAGTCGCAATGCTTTTACTTTACGCTACAATTCTTCGAAAATACTCACAAGCATGGCTGATAGTCATACCCGCTTTACTGCCCATCTTAGACTTTTCCCCCTGGACTGGGCGACTATTTTTTTCAGAATTTGATTATTTTGTTCTCTTAACTTTTGCTATAAGTTTATGGTATGGAAGATGGATTATTAAAAGCACTAGATGTTGAAGTTAATGCCATAGATCAATTAAACAGAACTCATGCCTTACAGGATGAAGCCGATATTGCTTAGAATAAGCTATATTTTCATGCATGGTTGCGACGGGCAGCTTGTATCTTAGCTATAAGTCGCTGGCTATGACTCAAACTTACTGTAAAAGACCGTCATAGACCCACTGCAAACATTCAAAATATTTTCAGATATTTATGATAATCCTAACTAATAACGCCTAAAATACTGGATTGTTAGACCCCGTGTATGCTTTACCACTCTTTTTACCTATTACCCAGCCCCCACATAATCGAACCACCTCTCCAACAATATACGTTCATCGTCTTGAATGTCGCCAGAAGGATACCCGATTCCAGCGTGGACATAATCAGTACCTAAAGGACTGAAATTCACAAAGGGTGATAACCCATTGGTAATGAGAGTTTTTATAAATAGCGAATGTTGTTGCATCTCTTTCACTGAAGCAGAATGTTTTTTATCAAAACTTGTGACTGATATTTCCGAGTAAAGGTGCTCGCTGTCCCCACATGATGAGCTCAACCTCTCCCAGCGTCTGACATTGTTCTCAGTTGAGAACGTCTTATTTATACGATATTTAGCTGGATCTGCATCTTCAATATATTTCGATAACCTTAATTGAGGAACGGTCAGATCTTGCTTACCCTCAAACAACCCTAATTCAAACTGATCTGAAAACACCTTCAATTGCTGAAAAGCTATATTCAGTTCGTTTTTTGACAACATGGAAAGATAACCTGACCCAACAAAGATTGGTAAATCGACTCTAGCGTGCAAATAGAAATGACTATACTGTGCGTCTTCATTGATAACAATCCGTACCAATGGGCACCTCCTAGTTATTTTTTTTGCTAGTGAAAAAAGATGACTTTCATAATCACCACCACTGTTATTTAAATTTTCTTTTGAAGCCAAAGGTGATGTAAATGAGACATAATATACCGTACCTTTAACTAGGGCTGAAAATTTAGCTGAAAAATGTTGTTCTACTAAGACTGGCTGCCGTCTACTTATATCATTATGTCTTACCGCTGGATCAATCAGAAAAATTGCATTTGGATTGTGTTTATTCTCTTTAATGCCATACAATATATCATCTGTGGCATCTAGAATTTCGCCAAAGAGGGACGCAATATGATTTGTAACATCAAGACTATCATGAGATTCAAACGGAACATAACTGTATTGAGGCATTAAGCTGTCAAATGTAGCTTCATAAGGATCTTTTACCGAAAGTTCTTTTCCCGTTGTAGTAATCGGCTTACGCAGAAAGTCATGCCAGTTTTCCCTTGTCAATTCAACAGATTTATCAAACGATGACTGAGTGCAATTATCCATTCTATCTTCAACTTGGAACTTTCTGGCAATAAAGGATGCTACCTGATCTTCGTCCACAGAACTTTTAAGAAAGGGATAATTAATTTCCAATTCGGCTAGACCATCAACTTTCAAAAGCTCATTTACTTTACCAAAAAGACGATCGACTCGCCCCACTCTTTGCTCGTTGTTCCCTGGGGAGCCTGCAATACCATAATGGTGAACTTTTCTGCATTGTAAATGTAGATTGACCCCTTCCTGAAAAACAGAGGTCGATACGAGTACGTTAGGGTAAAACGGACTGTTAAAGCCTAGTATTAAACGTTGCCGGTTACCCGACTTACCGCTGGCATACCAGGCCGGGTTTTGCAGTGACGTCAGCGAGCGCCACTCTTTCTCCCATTCACCGAGTTTATGGTCAGAGCACCTGATCTCGGGGAATTTACTTTGATCCCAGTTTAAAGAT
>NZ_BDMN01000187.1 GCF_002189065.1 Bathymodiolus platifrons methanotrophic gill symbiont | reverse complement strand
CCATGCTACCTCACGAAATTCCGGGACTCCTGTCGCCATAATTCGTTCACCTACGCAGCGGATGGGAGATGCCCTGAACGCCCTGCGTCCGCAACGACTACGCACAAAAGCCGCTTCGTCATTACTACCTCACTGGCTGGACGGCTATTCGGAATGCAATTCTTGCTCCTCTCGCGTGCTGCTAGCACACGTCGAATCAGCGAATTGCCCTGTCGCCTATCAGGGACTAAAAATCACCACTTCGCTAAGCTCCGTTTCCATGATTTTCAGCGGAAGTAGCCCGCCATTTCTTCACAACAGAATCATTATCTTCTAGACCCCAAGCACGGTAAATCTTTACTGCTAAGATTGCATCGTATGCCTCATTGATCCGCTGTGTTAGTTCACGTACAGAGGGAATACGACGAACAAATACCAGATGCTTATCTTCATGCAGATCTCGTGGAGCTATAAATAAGTTATTTGGTAGGCACATATCAACCAATTGACCATACTTTGGGTGGTCAGGTGATCTACCGTAGCTTGTGAAATACTGCTCGGATAAGCGCGTCAGCATTTTTGTATCTCGCGCTTTTGAAAAATCTTTTTGATTTTCCTCGCCAATATCATCTTCTTGTTCATTTACTAAGTTATCTGATTGGCCTAATCGCCTTCCCGGTGACTCAAATCCCTCAAGAAAACCATACAAGAGGCTTTTATTATCACGAGTAAACTTAAGTTCTGTCACCAACTTTTTTTGGTATAGAGCAAAAAACATTTCCGATTCAGGACGTTCACTGAAATCACAGGGGATTGCTTTTTCATTTCTATACTCTCGCTTACTATGATAGCGATCAATTCCCTTCATACGCCTGAAACGTCTGAGGCCGTAACTTTGCATTAGCACTTCAGGTGCTTTTTTCTCTAATTCCTCAACCTCAAGGAAGTAGCTCAAAATATTATTGATGTCATTCAGATGAGTGTGGCTGGGGGTGGCTGTTAACAGCAGTGATTTGTCAGCTAGCCGGGTAGCTCCACTGCCAAAAAATTCCTCAGCAGCATTTACACGTTGGGATTTTCCATTTTTATTGCGAAAATAGTGGGCCTCGTCAATAATCACCAGATCAAAACCGTCCTCATCAAGCGCATGTCGTATTCGGTTGCGGTTTTTTTTTGCATTCGCACGTGCTTTTGCGATAATGTTATTATCTTTTTCTTCTTGAGGAACGAGCCCGCTCAGCGAGTAGATGGTTGTTAAATATAGATGTCCAGCATTCGACTCTACAGCAGCTGCAAGATCATCAAGCCTCCAGCACTTTTGTACAACAGGGACAAGCCCACCATCCACACTGTTTTTTATACAATGGTCTGCTTCTCGGAAGTGAAAGTGTACAAAAGCATTTAATTCGCGTTCCCAATGGGCGCAAATATCCCGGTTAGGCGCCATCACTAACACTTTCGCATCAGGCTTCATTTTCCACAGTAAAGCAGCCACGCCCAAAGCTTGAAAAGTCTTTCCCATTCCAACTTCATCAGCTTGTAAGGCAACATTGTGCGTAGACAGCAAGTTCCATAGATAGGCGACTCCTTCTACTTGACGTGATGCCATGGAGGTAGATTCTTTACCTTCGTAGTGCCAATCTACGTTGTCACGGTCGAAGTTGATCCAATCTGATACTTTCTCTGCGGCAACAAGCCGCCCCAATCAGTCTGTGGCATAGCTGCACTCCCTTGCGACCATCTCTACATAACCACCTTTTATATCAACATTTTCAGGTAGTGCTGCCCTTTCAATATTGATCATGTCCCAGCGGGTCTTTGGCAGAGAGTGCTCATCTTTACCGATGGATCTACGCTTTCTTTTTGCAAGCTTACATAATGTATGCACTTCATTTGTCAGAAACCAATTAAAAATACTGGCTTTAAGATCCTGGAGACGGCTGCTCGTCTTTTCAAGCAGCTCCAGTAAACAACCGGGTTTCGTAAAAACATAGCGATTTAATTCATCCACTGATTTAATCGACCCTATGGTATCTGCATATTGCTGTGTTGCCTGGAACAAACGAAAATAACTGATACCATCCTTCGCCTCAGCCACGATTATCGGTAAATCTTCATCTACCCTACCCTCAAATTCACCGTCGCTACTTATCTCAGAAAGAAACGGTATGGTGTCACTGGGACCTGGCTCACCGTCGAACACAAAAGTGTTTAGTAGATCACTCAATGATTCAAACCCCTGTGAACGGCGATAGTCAAAATTGGTCTCCGTTATCAAGCCACGCTGCACAGGCTTAGGAATAAGCACGAAACAACTTCCCGATATTAATTATTCTTGAGGAATTGCACGGTAATTCCATTTTGGTAAATGTGTATCAAATACAATCGGCATTATTTCTTTGAAGTCAGCGGCATATTTTCGTCCTGTCTCGTATATTTTGTCGAGTATGTGAACAATTGTTGTTAGTCCTTTTGACGTTGATGTTCTAGAAATCAATGTTTTAACTGTTTCAACCGAGTCAAATACAACACCTTCACAAGCACGAGTCACATGAGGAAAAAAACGATGTTCAATGGGATTATACTTGGAGGTATAAGG
>NZ_BDMN01000186.1 GCF_002189065.1 Bathymodiolus platifrons methanotrophic gill symbiont | reverse complement strand
TCGCTTCCACAAAGGGTAACGTTCTGCTGATACGGCATTGTCCATGCTCTTATTGCAGTGATCAAAAATAAAGGCATTCAGTGTCTGGGATTCGTACATGAGAGTTTCCGATTATAAGGTTTATAAAACGGAAAATTATAAAAAAATGTTTTTCGTAATTGCAAGCTTTATTTTAGGTTTTTTGTTGTTTTTCCATGTGCTTATCCTGCGAAGAATTTTTAGGATTGATTAAAAATCTGGGAGTAGGACAAGATAATCGCATACCGCCTCTAAAATAAGGCATACTCTCTAAGTTTCTTAGCTATTGTTGCTTTCAATGGAAACACTGATGATAAACATGGCAAAACCACCTAAAATAAACCTCGATACACCAGCATTGTGTATTTCAGCTACTCAATAATTGGGAAACTTCAGTTTAGATATATCTGGTATTTTAATGGTATAACCATCATCTACAGATCCTTCGTTCCAATTTCCAGCAAAAGTGTATTGCTGTTTTTGCCAGTCAAATAACACTTGAATATCAAAAGATAATAATTCAGGTACCTGTAGACTTTCTTCTTCTAATAGCTCCGGCGAAGCAAAATTGTCAGCTGTCATTGATATAGGCTTCCCTACGGCTTGCTGCCAACTACCTGGCTCTTGCAAAATAAAACCAGCTTCAATATTGCTATTCACATCCCACTCATCCAAATTGCTATACAGGTTAGATCCAGGTGTGGTGAAGTTCCATGAACCAATCGCAAGCTTGCTGCCCAATTTCCATACCTTGGCATGACAGAGTTCGACGTTCTCATGACGAGTTGTTGGGTTGTCATAAAAATGAAGAGCTTTTTTATCAACTAATGAACTGAGTTCATCATTCCATGATGTACTAATGTACTGTCCCTGAACACGATCTGGAACCAGATGTACATGTAGGTCGTCAAGCTCGACTTCTTTTTTTAACTTAATAACGAATTTAGCAAGGTCTGTAGGCAAATAGGGTGTCCATACCATCAGGTCATGTGATCTTGAGTCAGCAAATAATTTATCTAGAAAAGTAGAGTCATCATCAAAACTATGTACAAACGACCATGTTTGGTCACTTGTTGGCAAACCTCTACGCTGAGGTAATCGCTCATCTATACCAATATTTTCTGTAATTATGTTGAAAAAATGGTTTACTGAGTTGTACTGTTCCTTTGTTTCAATCTCACGGAAAGTAAACACTTCCTGATTGCGCCCCCAGCCACTCAGTGTCAGGTTGGCGCTGCCACATCCTAGTATGCGCTTACCATGAATATCTTCCAGGTAAATTACTTTAGGGTGAAATTTACTTTCTTTAGAAAAGTCGTGTAGTAGAAACTCCATGCACTGGTATAGACGTGCGCTTATTCTGGTCAGCTTCCATAAAACGTAGGTCGCAGAATACCCGAAAGTCAATTTTTTTGTCATTTAGCGCTAATTGAAAATGCTCATAATCCAGCCGATTCTTTGGCGGGTCCATGTCCAACACTGCAGGTAGGAGATAACTTTCAATAAATTCAATATTGATGTTGAAACTAGTGAATCATGCGTAGCGTAGCTCTCCTAGTGACTCTAGTTGTTGATTGAATTCTCCCAGAAGTTTCATGTTAACTATCCCTCTACTACACCCTGGAAGCCACGCACCAATGATTTAAATTGAGGAAGATAATAGCTGTAATACCATTCACCAGGCGGCCAATCTTCCGTATCTGGCACCTGAAGTGGCCTTACGTGTACCTTTACCTGCCGCCCAGCGTTGTCTAGAGTCAAACCATGGCATTTGGCTGCGTTTAAGCATTAAATTATTATGATATTCGAGTAGCAGAGTGACTTGATCATCCAGTGTTGCTGTATCGGCTAGTTGCAGTAAGTTTTTCATACGCCTTCCAGCTGTACTGCCATTTATTACATTGTTAAGTGCAACATCACTTCGCAACAGATTAGCGCGTTGTGGCAAAGTGTGCTCGGTACGACCAAACTCCTGCCATTGAGTAATGACTTCGGTAAGGGGACGAGATTTTTTTGCTGTCAGTAGGGTAAACATAAGCATGATGTCAGATAAAAAAGGCTCTAGTGAGGCAATCTGAGTCATTTTCAAACGCTCTTCGTCAGACAATGTTTGTTTCAGTGCAGACTCGATTAAATTCTGCGGGTCGAGCTCCTTCGGTTTGTCGAGCTTCGCATTATTATCCAGTACCTGTAGTAGAGCCTTTGAGGCTCCATCATCTAGTCCTGTAACAGAAATCCAGTATTCCCGAGCATAGTTCCCTACAGCACCTGGTGATGAAAATGCGCTAGCGAAGTCTTTTCGAAGTACGTCCGGTACATCACTGAAACTGATGCTAGGACTGGGGCTTCTTTGGCTAAATAGGTCTTCTTTGAAATGCTCTATAAGGTTTTTTGCCAGTTTTTTCAGTTTCGACTGATTTGCAATAAATTGCTCAGCTTCCTGCCACAGTGATATAGCACTGGGAGAAGTGTAATGATAATGTTTGTCGAAATAACCTATTTCCATCATAGGTGTCTTGTATCGACCACTGACACCCAATCCAAGTTGACGGACCAATATTTGCCCTGCCTTTTTGTGCGTAAAGATAATTACAGGATCATTATCTGCATCTACCCATAAACGGCGTGCATTGCTGCTGCCTAAAACTCCGCTGCTATCTACTCCTTTGTGTTCTTCATTTTGTAGGATTGAATAGACAAACAAATTCTCCAGATAGAGTAAACATGCATATTTAAAGTTTAAGGTATCTTAAACTGCCATACTCGTGTAATAGTTCACGACTCAGTAGCACGCTCTCATCAGAAATTATGCGTCTAATAAGGTAATGGTTGAACAGGTTTAACGTGTAGTTGCGCACATCGTTGGAGATTGAATTAACACGATTCTGAAATATTTGGTGGCCATACGCAGACCAGATTACTAGCATCCCCATTGGGTCAATGTGAGATTCACCAGTCAGGCTGTCGTCATAGTCAGTTAGGTAACGATTCAAAAACATTTACTCGGTGTATTATTAATGATGAATAAGATTTACTTGAACTTGAACCTCAGTGACCGATGATTATTTGCTACCATTATATTTCTAAATCACAAATATAAATGGTCGCTTGTCAGCCATGAACAGACTTTGAAACTAACGATTAACAATTTTCAATTGAGACTGACCCTTTTGGGCCAACCCCTTGATTTTTTCTCGCGTTCGCTCTCCATGGCTGGCAACGCAAGATTCTTTTTGATAGGAAAATACTGCAATCTTGGGGAAAGCAACGCCTTGCTTCCCTCTAGATTGCCTTGATATCTGTCTTTTATTGGGTGTTTATAGCGGTTGTACTTTATTTGCACATGGCCCTTTTTGTCCCTGACCTACTTCATACTCAACTTCTTGGCCGTCATTTAGAGTTGCGTAGCTCCCTCCAGCCTGAATTTCTGAGTGATGAACAAATAGATCTTTACTTCCATCTTCTGGAGTTATAAAGCCAAAACCTTTATCCGCACTAAACCACTTAACTGTACCTTTACTCATATGTCATCTTCTTATTTAAAGGGTGAATATAATATTACTCTTTTCGCTATCACCATTACGAAAAGAGTTTTTAAATTTACAGAACAATTTGATATACAATTTTAGTATATTTTGCAGTGAGTAAAAAGTCAATGATGCTGCCTTCTTTATCAACTGCTCGATAAAAATATTTCCACTCCCCTTTGACTTTAATATAGGTTTCATCCATCCGCCACCGCCCACACACAGGACGCTTCTTTTTGTGAAATTCTTTCTCTAATTTAGGCGCATACGTGATAACCCAGCGGTTAAGTGTACTGTGGTCAACATGGTAGCCTCGTTCTTCCGCTATTTCTTCAAGATTGCGATAACTGAGTGGGTAAGCCAAGTACCATCTGACATTTAGGAGAATGATCTCTTTTTCAAAGTGGCGCCATTTAAAACTAAGCATTTGAGAGTTCCTAATATAGAAAATTAAACTTAATGATAGCAGATAACCTGGAAAAGTGAACTTTATGCGACAGAACCTTTTGGGCCAACCCCTTGATTTTTTCTCGCGTTCGCTCTCCATGGCTGGCAACGCAAGATTCTTTTTGATAGGAAAATACTGCAATCTTGGGGAAAGCAACGCCTTGCTTCCCTCTAGATTGCCTTGATATCTGTCTTTTATTGGGTGTTTATAGCGGTTGTACTTTATTTGCACATGGCCCTTTTTGTCCCTGACCTACTTCATACTCAACTTCTTGGCCGTCATTTAGAGTTGCGTAGCTCCCGCCAGCCTGAATTTCTGAGTGATGAACAAATAGATCTTTACTTCCATCTTCTGGAGTTATAAAGCCAAAACCTTTATCCGCACTAAACCACTTAACTGTACCTTTACTCATATGTCATCTTCTTATTTAAAGGGTGAATATAATATTACTCTTTTCGCTATCACCATTACGAAAAGAGTTTTCAAATTTACAGAACAATTTGATATACAATTTTAGTATATCTTCCCTACTTTGAGCTTTAGAATCAACGTATTTCTAAAACCAAGTAAGTTATCTAACTATACATTACCTTTAATGATCATGATACCTAGCTCTGAATATCATGAAAAATAAGAACTCTTAGCTCTTAGTCCGCTTATGGCTGACAAGCGATTGTTTATATTTCTGATTTAGAAGTATGCTGGAAGTTTATAGTCCTCAGTCACTTACTTACCGGCCTGCTACAGGTTACATCTAGGCTACTACTGATTATAAATGCTTTTTAGCTATACTCAACAGTAGCCCGTATGAAGCTTTAGCGTAAATACGGGAAATTAACACATCAAATGCCCCGTATTCCGCAAGCTTCATACGGGCTACAGTTTTATTTTTTTAGATTACTGTCAGAGTGTCAACGAGTTTTATTATTATAAAATTGAGTAATTTTTTCATTATATTGCTGCTCACTTAATACGCCACTGATGCCAACTTTATTATGCTGACTATCAAAAAAATAGCTTCTAGGTAACTCCCCGTACCAGCGACTATCAATAAGATAGCGTAATACCGGTGAATTATCTTCGGCAAATCCCCAGTGCTCAATTTCCTCCAGTTTGTTTTGCTTGATTATCTGACCCATTTCCTGATGGAACTCAGGCCCATCCACTGCAAGCATAATTAAATTTAATTCAGGCCTTTGCTGATGCAGCTTATGTATTAACTCCATCTCCGATAAGCAAGCCGTGCAAGTCACTGACCACAGAACTAATAGCAGAGGCTGCTCTTTATAATGATTTAAAATGTTCGAGTAGGAACCTTTATTAAACAATTTAATCTTAAAATTCTCGGCATAAAGCTGTGTGCTGAAAAACAAACTACAGATAAGTATTAATTTAACAATGCATTTCATTATTTGACCTCGATTAAATGATGCCCTTCCTGTTTAGTTAACCAGGAAACAAAAATATGCCCCTCATGCGCTAATAACTTTGGGTACCCTGTAGACGATGCACTGCTAAAAACTTTTTTTAACCACTTGCCATGTCTTGCCTCTATTCTTCGATTGCTGGCTATATAGGCTGGTTTCACTACCATTAAACCCTTTGGCGCAATTGAAATAAAAGAAAATATTAATTGGCCGCCCGATTTTAGTATAAAAATGAGCACTATAGGTTTTAAAGACGCGTATAGAACAACAGCACTCATACGTTTTCGAGATAAGCCCGCATTAGATATTCATGTGATAGCACCGCCTGCATTAGCGATCTTAAAGTTGATAGCCTGGAAAGAACGCAGGCACCAGCATAGCAAAGATGCGCTGGATTTAGTTTTTCTACTTACCGAATATATCAATGCTGACAACATAGAGCGAGTAAGTGCGGGGAGTCGCTATTTTTGCGAAAGCTTGTTTTGGGCATCCCAGTCATAGTTTCAATTTTACCATAAATAATTATTGGGAAACTTCAGTTCATTATTTGACCTCGATTAAATGATGCCCTTCCTGTTTAGTTAACCAGGAAACAAAAATATGCCCCTCATGCGCTAATAACTTTGGGTACCCTGTAGACGATGCACTGCTAAAAACTTTTTTAACCACTTGCCATGTCTTGCCTCTATTCTTCGATTGCTGGCTATATAGGCTGGTTTCACTACCATTAAACTCGGTCCAGACTAAAACAACCCGTTGTTGTGCAGCAATTACATCAGGGTGACTCGCTAAAAACTCACTATTCCCTAATGGCATTGGCTTTAAGACTGTCTCCCCATAATTATCTGTTTGTGCATAAAAAATACCCTGCCGCTTTTCTCCGAGTGAAAACCAGGTTAAATGACTTCTACCTTGTTTATCAATCGCCAAAGCCGGGCCATGCTCTGGACAGGCATCTATCACCCAGTGATCATCTGAAATTCGTTTAGCCGGCCCCCATTCCGTAGCATTTTTTTTACTCAGCATTACATGATCTCTTGCCCCATCAGCAAATGCCATGCGCAATAATAGCACTGGATTTCCATGTGCTGATAAGCTGATGGCTGTACGACAGCAACTACAAACAGAATGGGGGATTATTTCATTTTCAAATCCCCCTACCCCAATCGTTTTTGTTTGCGCATGATAGAGTGAAATAGAACCTGCTAACTTACTATTCTCTGCCTTATTACGGTTATCATGCCAGAAAAAGTGAATATTCCCTGCTCTGTCCAGTAGCATTTTATCCATATAATGCATATTAGTTGCCGCCTGATCACTGATTAAAACCGGTGCTGAAAAGGTTTTTCCCTGGTCATCTGAATAACTAAAGTAGCTGGTGGATTTTTGTTGCTCATCAGCATAATAAAGCACCAGAACACGGCCTGCCTTTGTGACTAAAATAGCGGGTGGGTTTTCAGGCCATGCGCTGATTTTCTGTGCTTGCTGATTGACTTTAACGGGGGAACTATACGTTCCCCCTAGATCCTTTGAGTAATCAATGTAAATAAAATCATTGGCGGGCAATAAGCGCCATAGTGTTCCATCTTGAGCAAAGCTAATGGCAAGGGTGTTTTTGATTATTTTGACAGGGAGCTTGTTATTATGTGCGGCATTGCTGGTCGGTACAAATACCAGTAATAATAAATAAATCGTCAGTATTTTTTTCATTAAACAAATCCCTTTTAGAAAACCGTAGAGTGGACTTTAGTCCGCAAGCCTGAAAACAACCCATTAACTTTGACCTCAGCTCAATAAAAGTAGATGCCTTACTAATTTATCAAGATAATAGAGTGAGAGCATAATGTACTGCTTCATACGTCAGCACCAAGCAATATTAATGCACTAATTTCGCGAGATCAGAAGTTCTGAACTTGCGGACTAAAGTCCGCTCTACGCAGAAACTTCCCCAAAACAAAAAAAGCCACCCGCTATTAACGGGTGGCTTTTTTCTACAAGCTATAAAGCGGGCTATACAAACCCATTTTTACTTATTTTTTAGCTTTCTCACGTTCTTGAACTTCTTTAATAACTTCTTCAGAAATGTTCTTAGGACATGGTAGGTAATGTGAGAATTCCATAGAGAATTGTCCACGACCTGATGTCATAGTCCGTAAGTCACCAATATAACCAAACATTTCACTTAAAGGCACTTCACCTTTAATACGAACGCCTGTTACACCTGCTTCTTGTCCCTGGATCATTCCACGACGACGGTTTAAATCACCAATCACATCACCCACATGATCTTCTGGTGTGAACACATCAACTTTCATGATAGGCTCAATCAGTTGAGGGCCCGCTTTAGGGATTGATTGACGATAGGCTGATCTTGCTGCAATTTCAAAAGCAACGGCTGATGAATCTACGGCGTGAAAACCACCATCCAATAAAGTAACTTTAAAATCTAAACAAGGAAAGCCCGCTAATACGCCGGTATCAACCATGCTTTTGAAACCTTTATCAACGGCTGGCCAGAATTCTCTAGGAACGTTACCACCTGTCACTTTGGATTCAAATACAAAACCTGAACCTGGCTCACCTGGCTCAATACGGTAATCAATTTTACCAAATTGACCCGAACCACCTGATTGCTTTTTATGCGTGTAGCTATCTTCAATCGTTTTAGTGATTGTTTCACGGTAGGCAACTTGTGGTTTACCCACTTCTACATCAATACCGTGTGTACGCTTTAGAATATCGACTTTAATATCTAAATGTAACTCACCCATTCCACGTAGAATCGTTTCACCTGAATCTTCATCCGTTTCAACACGGAAAGAAGGATCTTCGGCAACCATTTTACCGATCGCGATACCCATTTTCTCAGAGCCTGCTTTATCTTTAGGCGATACCGCAATTGAGATAACTGGATCTGGGAAGACCATAGGCTCTAGTGTTGCAGGGTTCTTAGGGTCACACAGGGTGTGCCCTGTTTGTACCTTTTTCATGCCCACAATCGCGATAATATCACCCGCTTGCGCGCTGTCTAACTCAATACGCTCATCGGCATGCATTTCTACCATACGACCGATACGCTCACTTTTACCTGTGTAACTGTTCATAATGGTATCGCCTTTATTCAATTTACCTGAATAAATACGTACGAAAGTTAATGCACCGTAACGGTCATCCATAATTTTGAATGCTAAGGCTCGGAATGGTTTATCGACATCTACAATCGCAAATTCGCCTGTTTCTTCACCCTCGTCATCCACTTCTGGCTGTGGCTTCACTTCAGTCGGTGATGGTAGGTAATCAATAACTGCATCCAATATTAATTGAATACCTTTATTTTTGAATGCTGAACCACAATAAGTCGGGAAGAAATCAAGGTTGATTGTTCCTTTACGGATACATGCCTTAATAGTTTCCATACTTGGCTCTTCACCTTCCAGGTATTTTCCCATCGCATCATCGTCTTGCTCAAGCGCAGTTTCGATTAATTTTTCACGCCACTCTTCAACTTGGTCAACCATATCAGCAGGAACATCTTGTACTTCATAGTTGGTTGGATCACCTGAACTATCCCATACCCATGCTTTACGCGTTAATAAATCAACGACACCAACGAAGTCATCCTCTGTACCGATAGGTAATACCATGACTAATGGATTAGCACCTAATACGTCTTCTACTTGCTTAACAACGCGGTAAAAATCAGCACCTAGACGATCTAGTTTGTTAACCAGAATAACCCGTGCAACTTCTGAGTCATTCGCATAACGCCAGTTAGTTTCTGATTGTGGCTCTACACCACCTGATCCACAAAATACACCGATACCACCATCGAGTACTTTTAACGAACGGTATACCTCAATAGTAAAATCAACGTGTCCCGGAGTATCAATAATATTAAAGCGGTGATCTTTCCAGAAACATGAAGTCGCAGCAGACTGGATAGTAATCCCACGCTCTTGCTCTTGTTCCATGAAATCTGTTGTCGCAGCACCATCATGTACTTCACCCAGCTTATGGATTTTACCCGTTAGCTTTAGGATGCGTTCCGTTGTTGTGGTTTTCCCCGCATCAACGTGCGCGAAAATACCGATATTTCTATAAAGAGATAAATCTGTCATTGTTGTACTCTAAAAACCTAGGTATAAAAACCCGTTAAAAATTGATAACAAAACCAATTTATGGAACAAAATCAGTAATACCAGATACTACTGCGCCCATGGATGAAAAACCGCCTATTCTACCCTAATTTACCCGTATAGGGATAGGGTATAAGCGTAATTTTATTTTATGCACCAAAAGATTGATTTAATAAGTCATTATCCAGCTTACCTGCACGAAAACTATTTCCTGATTCCACTGCTGTAACAATCACACTTGCTGGACTAAATAACATGCCGTCAATTTTGAAAAAATCATATTTTGCATCTTTAAACACTTGTGCAAATGGCTTACCATAATCTTTTGAAGTTGAGCTAGGTAATGCATTCGCTAATTTTTCTGCTTCTTCATCCGAACCTTTAACAAAAATATGCACCTGACCAGCAAATAAAATCGCATCATTGGTACGTCCCATCGCCTGTACAAAATCTGGATGCGGTGGGCAAAGAGGGGCACTACCCATACCATCTACAATATTTTCTAATGGAAAATGCAATTCATGCGCTTTATGCATTGCTACTTCCAGCACACGCCCTACTACTTGCACTCCACCCGCCAAACTACTGGTTGGTGTAACAATAATAATTAATTTATCGAAATCTACTGCACAGGCTTTAGCAATTTTTTCAACGATTTCTAGCGGTGGAATGGCATCATTTTCGATAACTAAAGTTGCTGTTGCTGCTTCATCTCTATAGTCCAGTTCTTTATAAAGATCCTCTACTGGTACAACCTGGCCTTCTTTTTCTTTTGTTGCCATTGCCCGAGCTGGTCCAGAGCCCAGTGCAAAATACTTTTCATGCGCTAGACTCCATCCTGCATATTGACTCCCTAAACAGGCCAGAACAGGGTTACTGGTATGCACATTAACCGTAATAGGCCAGTTATCAGTATAAGAACTATGCGCAAGAGAAACCGTACCCAGGCCACCTAGACAAATCTCAGTAATAATACGCCCAGCCTCAATCCCTCCAGGCACGTTAATACCCGCATCAATAATAGTGCAGCCATTGTCCAGTGTTTGTATGTCCAGTCTTAATTTATCCGCATTATCGATTAATTCCTGTACTAAAGGCCCTGTCAGCTTATTAACGCTCGCTGTGTATTCCATGATGTTGATTACCTATTTAATAATGTTTTCAATTTGTATTTCTCTAACCTTTAATTCGGCTAAAGTCTGTTGATCTGTTTTTCCACGCGCCATAATACTACAGATTGGCTGCCCAACCTGAATACATGACTTTAATTTTGGCCTGTCAAAACTCCATTCTGGCCATTCGATCCCGGGCTGAATTTTGCACGGCTGCTTTGCATAAACTATTTGTAGGGCACGGATAATTTTATCCTGTTCAGCTTCTATTTTCTGCCCAGTCAGATGCGCACTTAACAAATCCAGTTCAGGATAAAGCATCATACTCGCTGGTGGTCGAGGATTTATTTCCAGAAAATAACAGCTTGTACCATCATAAATAAAATCCAGACTTGCCAAGCCTTTTAAATGATAAAAACTAACTAGTTTTTTTATCCATTTACCTAGGCTTTTCTGTTGTTCTTCTGGCAGAAATTCATCGCGTATAATACCGGCAAAAGCAAAATCATCCTGAGCAAGCGTCCATTGCCGGTGAAAGCCAATCAATTCAAATTGTTCTCCATCGGAACAAAATAAGGCCGAACCAGCTTTGCCCTGACAAAACTTTTGATAATACTCATCACTAAGCGCTTGCCTATCACAGCTACGAATACCCAGGCCACCCACATGATTTACCGGCTTTATTAACCAGCCTACGCTATTTTCTGGCGGATGAAACTGCACTTCAGGGTAGCGTATACCTAGTGTATCTAGTTGTTTAAAAAATGTTTTTTTAGCATTCAAATGTTTAATGACAGAAACATCGTTACCCATGACACTAAAGCGCCCACTCAGGTATTCCAGGGTTTCAGGATGTATTTCTAGCCCACTGCCATAAATCAGCCATTGAACCTTATAGCTAAGCAAGCAACTTTCAACAGCTCCCGGAATAACCCCCAGAGATAAATTCTTTACCTGCCATACTTGCTCTGCAATGACCTCAGTATCCTGATCTGCGAAGAGATCAATAACTAACGGCATATAACCCGCAGACCGTGCTGCATTGGCTAGCATTCGTCCCGAATTAGCGATAACCAACACTCGCTGTAGAGCGGACTTTAGTCCGCTAGTCTTTCGCGGCTTTGACATGAGCGGCTAGTTGCGGACTAAAGTCCGCTCTACATCCTGCTCTACCAGCACTTCACCACCCGTATTTCGAACACTGACAACTAATACCGATAAATTCTCACAATGCGCATAATTCTGTTCGACTTGCTGTTTTAATTGCTCTGCCAACTGTGCGCCTTGAACAGCACAAAATCCGGTAGGCCCCCAGGAGGTCTGCCCTACTGCAACAGCCCCTTGATCTTGTAAAAATTGCATGGCCTCAGCAACCTCTTCACTGGTAAACACACCACCTTGAGCGCTAGCAAAATGCTCCCCGACGGAGTTTTGTAATTGCGTAATTACATCTCCAAATAAGCTAATATCGTTCTCAGCTAAAGCAGGCAAACCCTGCATCATCAGTAAATAACATAGCCGCGCCGCTTCCTGGTGCGAAAAAGGGGGGAGTTCTTTAAAAGCCTGTATTTCAGCATCACCATGTAAACCCTGGCCACGCTTGTCAAATACCAGAATAAAACGCCAATCATCAGGCACATTCATTCGAGAAATAACAGGTGGTGTTACTGTGTTTTCGCCACGGCCACCATCAACCACCAGCCCGCCTTGCTCAAAAATAGCAATGCCAATTCCCGAGCGTGTCCCGCGTGCTGTTAAGCTGGCAATATCACGTACATTAAGCCCTAACTGATAATACTCACTTAAAGCCAGGCCCAGGGCAATCGACATTTGCGTCCCCGAGCCTAAGCCCACATGCTCCGGGATACAAGAGCTAATTTCAAAATGCAGTTTATCCGACACATTTAGAGTTGCACACAACTGCTTGATGCTTTTTAACGCCCGCTCAGACGGCATTCCGCTTAGTGTTAATTGCTCAGCATAGCTAACAGAAATGCGGGTATTAATTTCATTCAATGCCACGCCAATGCTACCGAAATGTCGCCCTAATGATCCACTTAAATCAATAAAGCCCATATGTAAACGTGCGGGAGCGATAACTGTAATCTTTTTATGAGTGACTTTCAAAGGAATGTATACATTACTGGGAGCAAATAAAATTGAGCATTATACAGGATTGTTAATATATTTTTTATTTGCCCTGTAAAAGCAAAGATAGTTCACACAAGTCATTAAGCACTAGCCCCGCCAATGCTTGCATTTGTTCGTCTATCTCAGTTATAGAAGGAATTAATACTGAAAAGGCATTAGCATTTCTAGCCGCTAATAAACCTGTTAAAGAATCTTCAACAACCAGGCAGGATTGTATTGGTTGCTGTAATAAATCAGCTGCTCGCAGAAAAATATCCGCCGCTGGCTTGGGCTGCAGCACATGGTCACGGCAAACGATAACACTAAACAGGTCTTCTATCCCGGCATATCTTAAGCACTCACGAGCATTAAATTCAGGGCTATTGGTTGCCAGGCAGAATGGAGTCTGAGATTCTTCAAGTACTTGCAATAAATCATAAGCCCCCTTTTTAACAGCAATCCCTTCCTGCTCAGCTATCGTGCGCCAACGCTCACCACTTAACCTATAAAACTCAGTAAGAGGAAACGCCGCACCAAGATGCTCGGTAAACTTCTCTTCTACCTGAGCAAAGGACAGACCAGACATACTGGTACAAAAGGTTTTATTTATTGTATATCCCAATTCACTAGCCGCTTGTTGCCAGGCATGCACATAGGTGGTCTCGGTATCTAATATCAAGCCATCCATATCAAAAATAACGGCAATAAAGTCGGGAATCTGGCTCATAAATGTGCGACCACTTTAATATATTCTCCTTCTGCTTCTCGTGTTGAGCCTACAAGAATACGTGTCATTCCTGCACTGGAAACTTCTAGCTGCCCTGATACCTCGATAAACTCACCCTGCTCAGCCTGGCCTGTATAGGTTGCTGTATAACAAACTACCTCAGCGACATCCTGATGCTCAATAATAAATCTCGCCGGATAATCAAAGGCATATTGCGCATCAATAACCCTAGCGCGAATAATAATCGCCCCTTGTTTTTGATAACTTATGCTTTCTTGCTCTGCAGACCGCTCAATCAAGTTTAGATCATATTTTCTCTGCTGTATAAGTGCCTTATTATATTTTCTTTGCTCATGCCAGACATAGTCAGCGTAACTCAAATCACATGACCTACGCTGGTAGGAATCTAACCAGGCACTCTCATCCAGTTGCTGCAGTTTGTCTTCTACTATCAGCAGACGAATAAGCTCTCTAAGCTGGTAAAATGACTTTCTGCCATAAACAACTAAATCAATATCCGAATTTGAATTCTGCGCCCCTAGCAATAAAGAGCCTGTTACACCCAGATCATTAAGTTTAACTCCTTGTTCTTGAAATAGCTGACACAAATCAATAAAGTCCTGCTCAATCTTATCTGGATTGGGTTTAGCTAGAAGTAACTGCAATCGCTGCCTAGGCTGATGATGAATACTAATATCAGCCACTGAAACTGCGTGCAAATTAGCTGATTTCACTTGTGAATAAAACAAATACTGGGGGTACTGTATTTTTAATAATTGATTCGCCTGGCTGGTCGCCAATTTTTGCCATGAGATACCCAGCTTCTGATAACGCAAAAAACAAAGTACTTTGCCATTTTCCAGGCCCTGTTCTACAACGGCAAAAACAAGCCCTTCTTTAGTCTGAATAAAATCTTTTGCCTGAAAACAGCTAGTCACTTTGCGTCTCATTTATATAATACGGTAGAGCGGACTGAAGTCCGCTCTACATGAATATACTACTGTAAAATATCCAGCCCCGCGGAATCACTCTCAAATACGTCAGGTTTATCATTCCCTGGCACATCTAACTGTAAACCCGTGAAATCAAATAACTGAGTATCAGCTAATTGTGAAGGCGCTATATTTTGCAGACTGGAAAAAATACTTTCTACCCGTCCTGGCGTATTTTTATCCCAGTTTTCCAGCATTTTTTTCATTGCCAGCCTTTGTAAATTTTCCTGTGAACCACATAAATTACAAGGAATAATAGGAAACTGTTTAAAATCAGAATATTTCTCTATATCCTTCTCTTTACAATAAGCAAGTGGTCGAATCACCATGTTCTTCCCATCATCACTGAGTAACTTAGGTGGCATCGCCTTTAACTTTCCAGCAAAAAATATATTTAGGAAAAACGTTTCCAGAATATCATCGCGATGATGGCCTAATGCTATTTTTGTTATTCCCTGTTCTTGCGCATAGCCATATAATGAACCACGTCGCAATCGTGAGCACAGGCTACAGGTTGTTTGTCCTTCAGGGATTACACGTTTAACTACACTGTAAGTATCATTCTCAATAATATGATAGGCAACTCCCAGTTTCTCAAGGTATTCTGATAATACATGCTCAGGAAAACCTGGTTGTTTCTGGTCTAGATTAACTGCCAGAATATCAAAATGTATCGGTGCTGTTTTCTGTAAATGCAATAGAATATCTAGCAAAGTGTAAGAATCTTTGCCCCCTGACAAACAAACCATGATTTTATCGCCAGCTTCAATCATATTGAAGTCGGCAATCGCACTCCCTACATTTCTACGTAAACGTTTATGTAGTTTATTAAATTCAGTGCGTTCTTTTTTAGGATTAAGCATGTAAAAAATTCTTATTTATAACGACAAAAGGCGAGAGAGCGCTATTTTAGAAGCACTTTCTCGCCTTTTTTGTGTATTTGTTTAGACTAACATATAACTGTAGGGCGTGGCTTTAGCCCGCCTTTACTCTAAAAAGCGGGCTAAAGCCACGCTCTACATTATTTGATTTAGCCGTTATAGCGTTGAAAAATCAAAGATGCATTAGTACCACCGAAACCAAAACTATTCGACATCAGCGTATTTAACGTAACATTATCTTTACGCTCCGCAACAATTGGCATGCCTTCTGCCATAGGATCAAGCTGGGTAATATTAGCCGAGGCACTGATAAAATTATTCTGCATCATCAAGATAGAATAAATTGCCTCATTAACACCTGCTGCACCTAAAGCATGTCCTGTTAAAGATTTAGTTGAAGTAATAAAAGGCATTTTTTCCGGTGTAAATACTTCACGTAAAGCACCTATTTCACGCTCATCACCAACGGGCGTACTCGTGCCATGTGCATTCACATAATCTACTGTATCACCATGGATCGTAGCCATTGCTTGCTGCATACAACGAACTGCGCCTTCACCTGAGGGTTGAACCATATCATAACCATCAGAAGTAGCACCATAACCGGTTAGTTCAGCATAAATTTTAGCACCTCGTGCTTTTGCATGTCCCAGTTCTTCAAGGACTAATACACCGCCCCCACCTGAAATCACGAAGCCATCACGAGTTAAATCATAGGCCCGAGAAGCAGTCGTCGGTGCATCATTATATTTAGATGAGATGGCTCCCATGGCATCAAATAATACTGACATAGTCCAATGAACTTCTTCGCCTCCACCTGCAAAGACAACATCCTGCTTACCCATCTGAATCTGCTCCATTGCATTACCAATACAATGCGCACTCGTTGCACAAGCAGACGTTATCGAGTAATTAATCCCCTTTATCTTAAAAGGTGTCGCCAAACACGCAATATTGGTACTCGACATAGTACGCGGTACCATATAAGGCCCTACTCGCTTAAGTCCTTTTTCACGTAATATATCTGCTGCAGCCACTAAATTAGAAGTTGATGGTCCACCTGAGCCCATAATCAAACCAGTGCGAACATTAGAAACTTCATTCTCTTCCAGACCTGCATCGGTAATCGCCTGCTGCATGGCAATATAATTAAATGCTGCGCCATCACCCATAAAACGCTTAACTTTACGCTCGATAAAATCATCCAGATTTATATCAATCGCACCGCGCACATGACTACGAAAACCTAATTCTTTATAGTCTTCAGCAAAACTAATGCCTGACGTTCCTTCCTGTAAAGATGCAAGAACTTGTTCACTGTTATTTCCAATACTAGAAACAATCCCTAGTCCTGTTATAACTATTCTTTTCATATTCTGCCTCTTAGAAATCTGTTGTATTTGTAAATAAACCTACACGTAGGTCTTTAGCTGTGTAAATCACTTTACCATCAACTTCCATGGTTGCATCAGCTATCCCCATCACTAGTTTACGCATAATAACGCGCTTTAACTGAATGCGATAAGTCACTTTTTTAGCCGTAGGTAGAACCTGGCCTGTAAATTTAACTTCACCAACGCCTAGTGCTCGCCCTTTGCCAGGACCACCTTTCCAACCTAAATAAAAACCGACCAGTTGCCACATTGCATCCAGCCCTAAACACCCTGGCATTACAGGGTCGCCTTGAAAATGGCAATCAAAAAACCACAAATCCGGGTTAATATCTAACTCGGCAACCATCTCACCTTTATCAAATTCTCCACCTTCATCTGTGATAAGAGTAATTCGATCCATCATTAACATATTAGGCAGTGGTAACTTAGCATTACCAGGACCAAATAGGCCATTATGCCCTGATTCTAATAACTCTTCACGAGTATAGCTCTGCTGCTTTTGCATTCCCAATCCTGTTTCTTTTTTTATAATTATGTTCTCTAGTGGAAGCATTATACCTTGTATTAGTATAGATGGAGAATTTTATCATGTGTTCTTCCCCTAAAAATTAAGTGATTGCTCATAATTAATTTAACAATCTAAAAACCAGATAAGCACAGAGAAAGCAGTATTTTTTTAAAGCGTCTGCCGAGTTAAAGCACTAACTTCTATGCTAGCTTTAGGCTTTATATCTCGCATAAAATCACTCATTAATACTTCACCACTCTGCATGCGGCTTTGATAAATCAATGCATAAGTAAGCACTGCAGCGACATAAGCTCTTGTTTCCTTATAAGCTGAAGTTTCCCAATTATTGAGTAGCTGAAATACACAATGCTGGTGTATCGAGGTTTATTTTAGGTGGTTTTGCCATGTTTATAGCAAACCCCTACTTAATTCCCCTTAGGCAATAGCATTTGAAACGAATGAAAAGACTATTTTTTTCATATAGTTGTAGCATAGTTTCAATTTTACCATAAATAATTATTGGGAAACTTCAGCTTATAAGGTATCGTTTCTATCCAGATATCTGCCGCATACTCCCGATCAATTTTTAACCACTTATTTACATTATGCGGGCCTGCATTATAAGCCGCAGCGGCCAAGGCAAAATGCCCATCAAATTTATCTAGCATTTGCCGATAATAATAAGCACCAAATTTCAGGTTAACAGATGGCTGCAATAAAATTGACTTAGACCGCCAGGGATAGTTAATTTCCCTTGCTATCTGCCTTCCTGTTTTTGGCATAATTTGCATAAGCCCCATTGCACCAACTGGAGATCCTGCCGTCTCATCAAACATACTTTCCCTGCGTATCAACCCATATATGATAGCTGTATCCAGTTGCTGTTTGCTTGCATTTTCCTGAATTCCCTGCTCATACTCAATAGGAAATCGTAAAGCCACATCATCCCAGTATTTTGCCCGTGCAACCGTTAATATTGCCTGTTTATGCCATTTCCATTGCTGGGCTATTTTTGCTGCAGCCAATAAATCATTGCCTTTCAAGTTTCGCACCGCCTGCCACCAGAATTGCTGCGCTTCTTTATCCAGCTTCAGAGCACGAAACTCACTAATAATTAAAAAATCCTCTTGCAACAATAATCGTAATTTATTTTTCTCTTCCAGAATGATGGGTTTATTGACTAAAGCATAATCCTGTTGCAAATAATCAGCCGCCATAAAACCATAATAACTACGCTCTTTGGCAAGTTGCTTAAAAATAGCCAACCCCTTATCACGTTGACCGTTCTGTAAAAAAAGCTTTAGCTTGCCAATAGCGCCAGCGTTCCTTGGCTTTTTCATTAACCGTTAACTTATCTAATGCCTGTTGTACATGTGTCCAGTTTTGCTCACTTAAAGCCGCCCTCACCGCCCATATCCGAGTGGTAGCATCCAGTTGATTTAGCTGGCCAAAGTGAGCATAAGCCTGAGCGGATTTATTAAAGGCAAGCTGTAAAGCAATCGCACGCTGTATTTTATTAATCTGAGTATCAGTCAAATCAAATGATGACTTTTGAGCCCCCCATAATCCCATCGCATGCTCCACATCGGCGGGAATCAGCTTCTTCATGGCATAAACAACCATTTCAGCTTGGCCTGAATTTGACAAACCTTGAAAGAAATCTGTTTTATAAATTAATTCAGGTTTTTTGACGAGCCTAACCATGCTTCAGAATTTTTCCGCGTTTGTGCATTAGTTAGTTTTTTACTTAGATAAGTAGCCAGACTATATTGCCTGCCTTTAACCGCCAGCATAAATCGCTGCCAAATCAGCTTTTGCGTTAGAAATGAAGACTGGGTAAATTTTTCAAGTAATCGGTCACAGTCTTTTGGCAAAGAAGAACCTGTTAACCATATCTTCTGAGTTGCCGTTAAAGCTTTAGTCTTATAATTTCGTTGATACTCAGCCCAATTATAACGACACTGCATTTGCTTACTTTTAGAACGTTTATAATTAGCAACAAAAACATCCCACTTACCTTGCTTATAAAGATAATTGAGCCACTTTCTACGCAACTTACGTGTATAAAGTGATTGTTTTGAATTACTTAAATAATCTTGTATTTGTTTATCCTGATCTAAATGTAAACTTAACCACTGATAATTCAAATAAAAATATAAAGGATAAGATTCCAGCCCAGCGCTAAATGCCAGATAACCCTGCTCATCACCCGACTCAATCATTTGCTCGGCTAATAAAAAATCTCGACGCTGCTGCTCTTGCACACTTGCAAAACACCCCACTGAGTACATCAACAGCAATAAAACCAGTATTTTGTTAAACTTTACCAACATACTTCCTTCCTTAAGAATCTGAAGTTTCCCAATTATTGAGTAGCTGAAATACACAATGCTGGT
>NZ_BDMN01000185.1 GCF_002189065.1 Bathymodiolus platifrons methanotrophic gill symbiont | reverse complement strand
ATATCACGTTACTTCAAGAGGTGACGGTCGAGAAGATATTTATCTTGATGAGGAAGATAGAGAGCTGTATTTGACAGTACTTGGAGAAGTGTGTGACCTCTTTAATTGGTCAGTACATGCCTGGTGTCAAATGACCAATCATTATCATATATTGGTTGAAACGCCTGATGCAACTTATCCCAAGGAATGCGTTATCTAAATGGTGTTTATACCCAGCGCTTTAACCGTAAGCATTTACGTGTTGGTCATGTTTTCCAGGGGCGCTTTAAAGCTATATTAGTTGAGAGAGATAGTTATTTACTAGAGCTAGCCCGTTATATTGTATTAAATCCGGTTCGCGCTGGGATGATTAAAAGCGCTGAACAATGGAATTGGAGCAGTTACCGAATTACTGCTGGGCTAACAAGCCCTCCTGACTGGTTTGACCGAGAGTGGCTACTAAGCTGTTTTAGTAAAAACGAAAAATCAGCAATAGAGAGTTATATGCAATTTGTAGCGAATGGGGTGCAGCAACCATCTCCCTGGGCAATGTTGAAAAATCAAATTTACCTTGGTTCGGATGAATTTGTTGAGAAGGTACAAAATAAAATTTCTGGAAAAGGTTTGTCAGAAATACCAAAAATTCAAAGGCGCCCCATTCCCAAGAGTCTTGATGAGTATGACTTAATTGCAAACAACAGAAATGAGTCGATATTAATGGCCTATCGAAGTGGTGGATATAGCCAATTACAAATTGGTCAGTATTATTCGTTGCATTATTCAACGGTGAGTAGAATTATACATAGTGGAATGCAAAAATAAAGACCTGACCCCTACTTTGACCCAAAAATAAAGACCTGAACATCCCTCTGGAAATTTCAAGTTTTAATTTAAAAACAATCAATATATTTGGCATAATCATCAGCCTCCCTAGTCAAGCCAGAGAAAAAATTAGACTCGGATACTGATGTATCTAGTATATTGTCAAGTCGTGCTTTTTTATCATTTCATTAAGCTCAGCATAAACGCATCTCTCTTGAGTTGTTAAGCAGCCTTTACTATTTGTTCCCGAATGGGCTCAATATAGTCACGGTCATGACGTAACATAGACCAGATGACTCGTGATATATGTCGCCCCAAAATTAGGTGATAAAAGTCGGATTAAGATAAGTGATTATTTTTTAATATCTCAATAATTTTTTCATCGCTAATATTGTCTAATTCAGGTTTTGAATAAATTGACATTAAAAACAGCTCGTTTTGTTGACCAAGGTAATAATAAGGAATGTGCACGAAATAACATCCTGAAGCAGCCAAGCTTGAATAATGAAATATCTCCCCTAAATTAAGGTTATCTTAATTTATTACTCAGTGGTTGTCTTATGTCATTTCCTTATAAAAAAAATATCGAAAAGTCGATGAAGAAATTTTATGACTCACTTTGTGAAAAAAATAAGCGACGGTATGCCGCCATTGAAAGTGAAAAATTATCTCATGGTGGCGTTAACTATATTTCAGCTTTATTAGAGTGTGACCCAAAAACTATCCGCCAAGGAAAAAAAGAACTCACCGAATTAGAACTGGATATAACAGGAATCAGACAACCTGGAGGCGGTCGAAAAAAAAGACCTCTACCCCTGAATACAGTGGAATAGATCAAGACTTTTTAGATATTCTTCAACAGCATACAGCAGGCAATCCAATGAATTCATCTATTAGGTGGACTTATCTAAAGCCGCGTGAAATCGTCAGTGAATTATTAAAAAAGGGTTATTCTGTCAGTCGTAATATCGTTCGATATTTATTAAAAAAACATGAATATGTTAAGCGCAAAGCCCAGAAAAACATTACGATGGGTGGTCATCCTGACCGCAATGCTCAATTTGAAAATATTACCCAATTGAAGCAGGACTACCTGG
>NZ_BDMN01000184.1 GCF_002189065.1 Bathymodiolus platifrons methanotrophic gill symbiont | reverse complement strand
ATAGCAAACCCCTACTTAATTCCCCTTAGGCAATAGCATTTGAAACGAATGAAAAGACTATTTTTTTCATATAGTTGTAGCATAGTTTCAATTTTACCATAAATAATTATTGGGAAACTTCAGTGTTTAATTGAACGACACTTAAAAAAATAGCCCCCAATCTTCAACTATAATCGGTATTTATTGAGAGTTTGGTTTGTGTGTTGTATTCTGCATCCTTTGGTGGAAAACGCTCGCGCTATTCCACCCTAGGCTTTATAAAAACAGGGTTTAACGAGTGTATAAATTTTTTATTTATTTTATTGGCATTCAGCTTGTTCTGTTTGCGATAGAACAAACTAATAGTGTGCATCAGACTATTATTATTCCATTTACTGAAATGATTGCGCATATCAGTGTCAGGCTAGTGATGCTTTTTGATGAGGGAGTTATTTCTCAGGGCGTTATTTTACAGCAGGTTGATACCGGGTTTTCTGTGTCGATACAGTCAGGCTGTAATGGTGTAGAAGCGGTACTGGTGTTAATCGCGGCTATACTAGCATTTCCTTCGCCCTGGAAATTTAAATTATGGGGCATAATAACTGGATTTTTTGCCGTGGAATTGCTGAATATAGTGCGTATTATTTCCTTGTTTTATCTTGGGTAATGGAATCAGGATGTTTTTGAATGGGCGCATTTATATATCTGGCAGGCTTTAATTATGCTGGATGTATTAATTGTCTTTTTATTGTGGCTCAGGCTTTTACCTGCCAAGCATGGAGTAGATGTTGATGCCACAGCAAATTAGCCCCTTACTTGCCTTTGTTTTCAAAGTATTTCTCTTGCTACCGCTATGTTATTGGGGCTGGTATGCTTTAGCTGAGCTAGCAACAGCAGTGGTTGTTTACTGGGCTGAACCACTGTTACAGTGCTTATATCCCGGGCTGATTAATACGATAGAACAGACAGGCTACCGGGTAGAAGTAGTAGCTAATGTGACTGTTGCGGTGCAGAATGTTCCGAGCGGGATGGTTGCCGAGTTACCGATTCCGGTAAACCCTTTAATCTATAGTTATGGCTTGCCATTAGCATTGGCACTGATTTTGGCATCACCGTTAGATTTTACCAGGACCACACGTAATATAATTATCAGCACTTTAGTGTTTCTGCTTATTCAAATCTGGGGTGTTTGTTTTGAATCGCTGAAAGTGTTATTTTTGCAAACGCCCGTTGAATTGCTGGGTAATATAAGTATTGCTTCCTGGCAACTGGATATGATTGCCCTGGGTTATCAACTGGGTACATTAATACTTCCGGCACGCATACATAGAAGCATAAAAACCCGACCAATCTTCAAAAGTGTAGGAGATATGTTATTGCGAGGTCTAATAGGTTGTTTTTCTACGTGCATCCTTTGGTGGAAAACGCTGCGCTATTCCACCCTACAACCCTGATTCATTACTGTTAATCAAGGTTAGGCCTGGTGGTAATGCTTCACCAAATATTTGTTTTTCTTCGCTAGCATCTAGTTCTTTCACGGATTCAAGCATTTCCAGCCACGCAGGAGGCGCTTTGCTTGTTTTTAATTGGGCAATAACTTTTGCACGAAGTTCATCATCTATATCTCGCGCTCTGTCACCACTCATGCGGGTAATTAAAGTAGCGGCAAAACCTGCTTGAGGTATTTTTTTCCAGTCCGTGTTGAGTATTTGCTCTAGCCAGAGTGATGCGGTATCAGCAGGGACAACAAAATGCGTGCTGGCATGAAAAGGTACGCGGGCACCAATACGGCCTACTGCCCACCAGGTTTGCGCTGGCTCACTGGCTTTTTGTAAACGTTTTAATAGCCATTCACCGAGTTGTGTTTTCTGCGCTACCGGTAAACGCTCAAGTACTGCGGCTAGGCGTACCATGTCATCATAACCGCGTTGTTTACTTATTTTGGCAGTATTGCCCTGGCGCGCTGAAGCCGGATTTAGATATTTAGCCAGGTCTTTGAAAATAAGTTCTTGAGCTTCGGTATCCAGACCGCCGGAAATACGCCGCCATAATGTCCACCATTCACTCCAGTTTTGAGTTTCATTAACAAATTGAATTTTATTGTTATAGACTTTCCATAGCTGCTCTACCCGCCGATTATCTAATTGGTAGCCAAACCCAGGGCGTAAACAGTAGCCTATCAAACTCAGCCAGACGCGCTCATGATTTGCCGATCGGCGGTGGTTTTTACGGACTTCCAGCAGTACGCTAAATAACTCACGTAATAAATGGCTAGACCACTCACTGCGTAAGCCTAATAATTTTTCCAGATCGGCGCGTAAGCTTTTAACCGCTTTAGGGTTGATGTCTTTAGACTTGGAGCCAAAAATAGCTTCAATCTGCTCAATGGCCTTATTAAAATTCTCAGGTAGCTCTTTAGCGACAGCACTGGCTTTGTTTTTTCTGATTTGAAATTGCACATCCCAGCGTTGCTGGTTATTTTCTACGGAGACACATTGGATTTGCAGGGTACCGACTTCGGATAGCGTGACGGCTAACTGTACCGTGACTTCTGCGTTAGCGCTGTCAGTTTCCTGATTAAATGCGACTGCTAATGGGGGCAGGGGGTGATAGTCATCATTAATTGGGACTATATCACCTGCTTTAAATTCATTACCACCGGTTAATGAGACTAAATGAAAGCTCACTGGTTGACCCAGACGCAGGGAAAACTGGCGATCATTTAAAATAATCTCATTACCTTCTTCACTTCCTCGCGGCAAGATACAAACGCCTTGCTGGTCTTGTTCTGAGCCTATAAGCAGGAAGTAACTACGCGAGGCACCACCACCAATTTTGATTTTTTTATGTTCACGAGCGATACCGTAGCTAACTGCACCGTAGGCAACTGAAAGTTCGGGGTGCTGGTTATCTAAAAGTGTCGGAGGGGTATCACGCCAGGAGCTAATTAGATCGATAGTACGCTGGGTAATCGGTTGACTACGAAATACGCCACCATTTAGTAGTAGAGCATCGGGTACGATGTTTTCATTAGCTAATGCACTTTGCGCTGCTTGCCGGTGGGTATTTAAAAAAGCGGCAATATGTTTGCTGATAGCCGGTTCTGCAGCATAGGGTAGACCAAATTCGACGACGCCACTGCGCTTTTTATCGGGTAGATCAGTTAGTTTAGATAGTGGAAAAAAACCGTCTAAAGCGATTTTCTGTACTTCTTCGCGAGTTATTGTTACTGAACGCGTGCCCCCAATTAACTTAGCCCCTCCACCTAATAAAGTGACATTGAGCTGTTCTGGGGCATCGTCTGCTAAAAGTCGTTCTTTAGCAATGCGGCACTGTTCCAATAAGTGAGATAGATCGGCTGCTGATAGTTTTTTATGCTCACTAGTTAAACGTGATTCAGCTAAGTGTGCAAGCGCCAGGTCGATATTATCACCACCGAGCATAAGGTGATCACCGACACCAATTCGTGATAGTTGAGGTTCATCCGAACTATGATCGATTTTAATCAGGGTTAAATCTGTCGTGCCACCACCTACATCGCAGACTAATAATAGTTTGATATTAGCTAGTGTCTTATCAAGGTTCTCACTATGCCGGCGTAACCAGTCATAACAAACGGCCTGCGGTTCTTCGAGCAGTCGAATGTGGTGCAGGCCTGCAATTTTCGCTGCTTCAAGTGTTAATGAGCGAGCTGCCTCATCAAATGAGGCGGGTACGGTGATAACGATATTCTGTCGTTCAAATAGCGCATCTGGAAACTGATAATTCCAGACTTGACGAACATGCTTTAAGTAACTGGCGCTGGCATCAAGCGGGGAAACCTTGAGTACATCGTCAGTGCTGCCCCAGGGAAGTATGGCAGCTGTATGATCAATAGAGGGGTGGGATAACCAGCTTTTTGCACTGCTAACAAAACGGCCTTGCGTTTTTGCACTTAAAGCACGAGCGGCAGTACCGATAACCACTTTTTCACCAGAGGGTGAGAAAGCCATATCAGTATCAGATAGTTCACCCTCTGCAGGGTGATAGCGAACTGAAGGCAATAGCGGGCGTGAAGATACTTCACCGGGGGCAACCAGTTGCTGTATTTCAAAAATTTGAATAGCGCTATTCTTTTGCCCGGTTTTTGCGTAGGCAACAACGGTATGCGTTGTGCCTAGGTCTATGCCGATATGGTATTGAGCTGGTTTATTGTTCACGAGTGTAATTTCTTGATCCTATGTAATGCATAGGATGCGTTTCGTGCCTCAACGCATCCTATATTAACGCCCCTTAGTCATTCTTCACCAGACCGAACATCAAATTCAATCTTCCAGCGATTATCATCCTGATTGGAAATCGCTTGTAATGCCAGTGTTCCTGTTTCAGTGACGGCTACGGAAAGATGTACGGGAATGACTTCACCTGCTTTACGATTTTCTTCAGGTAAGGTGATTTCTATTTCATCCAGCTCTTCCAGTTCGTCATCAGACCAATAATCTAAGCGGGTACCTACGCTATCTTCTCTGCGTGTTTTCGAGCCAAAAAAGCGGAAGCGTACGGGCTCTCCAACAATGACCCCAAATTCATCATTCGGTAGTTCGACGTCAGTGCCTTCTTCCATGCCAAAAGGGGCAATACATAAGGCCTGAATCTCAGGAGGCATACCTGGTACAGCGGGCATTGCACTTTCCACGCCGACATAATAAGATGCGGCAGTACCGCCTTTAATACGCACGCCTTTGCCTTTACGTACATAGCCATAATAGGAAGCCCCTCGTGCAACGGCCAAATCTAAATCCAGTCCGGTTAATAAGCGTGCATCATCTGCCTGTTCATTACGTAACCATGAATTAATAACATCCATTAAACGGTCAGCAAAACGAGTTGCTTTTAATACACCGCCATTGAACAATACTGCAGTAGGGTGTATGAATGTTGCATGTTCCGGCAGATTGATATCATTCAGATCATCAATCGCATTCAGTTGGCGTGTCAAAAAGCTGGCTAAGTGACGCGTAATACCCGCATCTTGCGCGTACGGTAGGCCAGATGTTCTTAGTCCTGTACGTGCCCGGCTAACGGGTTGTTCATTGCTAGCAACTTCAGGCAGGAAACCCTGCAGTAATACTGTATTGACTTCTTCGCGGTTAAGTTCGGTACGTAGTGCACCACCGATAAAAGAGGAGCCCCGATTTGGAACAACGATAGGGATATTATCCGCTTCATTATCACTGAGAATAGTTTCTTTCGCGGCGCGACAAGCATGAGTTAAAGCTTGAATTTGCCAGCCTTCCAGGCGCTTACCACCGTCCTGTTCCAGTTTGGCTTTTAGCGTATAGGCTAAAGCCAGGTCCATATTATCACCACCTAATAATATATGATCACCTACGGCAATACGGGTTAAGCCCAATGTTCCGTCTTCTTCTGTTACTGCAATCAATGATAAGTCTGTCGTACCACCGCCGACATCAATCACTAAGATAATGTCGCCTACATTGGCATGATTACGCCAGTCACCTTCACTTTTTTCAATCCAGCTATACAAAGCAGCTTGAGGTTCTTCCAGTAAAATTGCATTTTTTAAACCTGCTCTTCGTGCGGCTTCTGCCGTTAATTCACGTGCAGCAGGGTCAAAAGAGGCGGGGACTGTCAGGGTAATTTCTTGATTTTCTATCGGTGCTTCAGGATGTTGTTTATTCCATGCGGCGCAGAGGTGCTCTAAATAGGCTGAGCTGGCCTGAAAAGGTGAAACCCGTTCGACATCTTCAGGAGCTTCATTAGGCAAAATGGCTGATTTACAATCCACGCCAGCATGACAAAGCCAGCTTTTTGCACTAGATACCAGACGTATAGGAGTTTTAGTGCCTAAATTACGGGCAATTTCACCGACCAGGAAATCTGGCTTTGCGGTCCAGGGTAGGGCAGTTTCTCCTTCATTAATTTCAGCTTCATGTGCCTGATATAAGAAAGAAGGGAGTTGTGATTTTTCTTCGATTGTTCCAGGGGCTGTCAATTGAGGTATTTGTAATACCTCTTGAATGATTTCATCAGCATCGGGATCGCTAATATCAGCATAGGACAATACGCAATGCGTTGTGCCTAAATCGATTCCTATCGAATAATGAGGGCCTTCAGAGCTATGTTCATTTGCTGGGTTATCTTGAAACTCGTTATCATGGTGCTCATGGTGGTTGTCGAAATCACTCATAGTTCAACCCCCGCAGCAGCGATTATATTTGCGTTATGACCCGCTGTTAGTTTTGGTAACTTAATATCAGTTACTTGCCAGCCTTTATGAACCAGAGTTCCAGTAAAAGGGGCCTGGCCAACAATATTGCCTGTTAAGCGAACTTCTGCTGCATTAAAACCTTTGTTTAATGTGATTTTGCTACCTTCTTGCTCAGAGCGTACCGTTGCTAAGCTGAAATGTTCGTTAATCACTTTATTACAACCAGAATGTACAACACGAGCTGCCGCGCCAATATCAGCATCACTGTAGGCATTGACATCTTCTTTGATAAAATCAATAAAGCGTGCTTCTTTTTGCAACAGGTTTAATAGTTGTAGTGCAGCGTCGGGTGTTGTTTCTTTTAAGATGATAGGTTCTGGAGCAGGTAATTCAACAATTTTCTCTACTTCGACGATTTTTTCAACTTCAACAATTTTTTCGACAACTTTTACTTCAGGTTGAAGTTTAGGGATTTGAGCAGAAATTGCCTGTTCTTTGTTTTCTGTTTTTGCTTGTGCAGCTTGTTTGCTGCGACGCATCAGGCCAATTAACATGGCAAACAGGAGAATAATAATGGTTAGTGCGAGGCCAAATACAGTCGCTGCAAGATAGGCATGGATGGCATCAAAAGTCGTGGGTATTAAATCTAAATCTATTTTATATTGGCTGGTGTTCATAAATATTGTTATGTTGTGTAAAGAGCTGTGTTTGTTTCTTGTAGGAGCGGTCTTTAGCCGCGAATGAGGCATACTATTCGTGGCTAAAGACCGCTCCTACAGCGTTTCAATGTGATCTGTACAGGGGAGTTATTGAGTTGCCCCGGATTTACGTGCGGCTTCGGCAAACATTAATGACTGCAGAATCTTGCGTGTCATATTTACGCGTGTTTTTTTCAGGTAACGGTTGGCAATTATTTCGGGCACTCCCTCGTTTATAAAGACCTCACGGATTTTTGCCAGGTCAGGCTCGCATTGCTTGATAACCGCATCTGTAGCCACGCGTGAATCAATTTTTGTATAGCCCTGTTTTTGTGCTTCTTTATAGACGCACTGTGTATAAGTATACTTGGCTTCTTGAACCTCTTTAATGGTTGCGTCAGAAAGACTCGTGCCATTCCATGTTTTAGCACTGGCTTCTGGTGTCGATACGCTGGTTTGTTGTGGTTCACTGATGTTTTCTGGCGGTGTGGCGTTATTAGTCTTATCATCAGAGCAGGCCTGTAATAATAAGCCACTGAAAATAAGGAATATAAATTTTTTCATATTGAGTTATAAATAATGTGTAATGAGCGTTGATTTTACGCGAATGCAGAGCAATGAACAAATGCTCTTATCGGCTATTATTTCTTTGTAAGCCTTTGGTGGAAATGATGGAAAACGCTTACGCTATTCCACCCTACGGTTTTGAGTTAGTTTATTGATTGCCTATAAATTCGTGCACTTCTTCGTTGTTTACGCGGTGATAGATTTCTTCTACCGATAGCGTTAGATTGATTGATTCAAAGTGAACTTTATCACCTAAATAATAATGTTTTGAGACCCAGCCTTCGCTTCTTCTAATCACTTCAATATCGACAATATCCTGCTCTATCAACACATACTCTTGTAAACCAGGGATATTCATATATGAGAAACGTTTGGTGGTTTCATCAATTCTGCGTGTCGATTTTGATAAGACTTCGACTATGATAACTGGCGATTCAGTGTAATAAGGTTCAGTTTCGTCAAATTGGCAATCAACGATAACATCAGGGTAGAAAAATCGTGAACCCACCTTAACTTTCATATCTGAGCCGAATGGTTCACAAGGAGAGTTTTGCAAATGATTACCAAAATATCTAGAAATATTACTTGATATTCTTTCGTGATTTGCACTAGCGTCAGCCATAGCATAAATCTGTCCATCTATTAATTCATATTTAACGTCACGCCTTAGTTCATCTTCTAGGTATTGATCTACATCGATGCCAGTATCCTGTATTGCTGATGACATGTGTACTCCTTATTTAATTTCATACGCCTTTTTGGTGGAAAACGCAGTGTTATTCCACCCTACGTGTTGATTTTTAGTGCTTTTGCATTACGTAGGTGATTATAATTTTTTTGTAGGCTCTGTGGCAAATCCTGGAATGCTATATCGTGAAAGCCGTGCTCTTTAAACCAGTGCATGGTTTGCGTTGACAGGGCAAATAACTGCTTTAATGAATCCTGTTTAGCTTTGCTATGTAGCTGTTCCAGTAAATGATTGCCTCGTGCTGCTCTTCTGTAATCTGGATGTACTGCCAGGCAAGCAATTAATCCTGCTTGTTGTGCTATTTTGTGTAATGCCGTACAGCCAATAATCAGACCATCACGATCGATAACAATATAGTCATTAATATTGATTTCCAGATGTTCTACCGAGCGTGCAATTAATAAGCCTTGTTGTTCTAGTGGTGTGATTAATTCCAGAATGCCGGGAATATCACTTAACAGAGCAGGGCGGGTGGTTTCAAATTCTGTCGAGCTTATTAGGGTACCAATACCATCACGGCTAAAGAGTTCGATTAATAAAGCACCGTCAACTTTTCTATTTAATATATGTACCCGTTTAACACCAGCCTGGCAACCATATATTGCTGATTGTAAGGCGCATTTTGTACTGGCTGCGAGCTGAGGCTGAGGCTCATGCTCACACAAGTACTGTGTTTCCGCGCTAGTCATTTGTGCAATTAGTTGCCCTGTTTCTGCAGTTTGGCAGCTTTGCTCAGTCATGAGTATCAGCTTTTCTGCCTGCAAGGCAATGGCTATTTCAGTTGCAACTTGTTCGGCTGATAAATTAAAAAGTTCACCGCTAGGCGAATAACCAACAGGTGAAATAAGTACGACATGACCTAAATCCAGTTGCTGATGTATTGCTGTATGATCGATACGGCGTACTTTGCCGGTATATTGAAAGTCTATGCCATCGTGCACGCCTAAAGGCTGGGCAGTAACAAAATTACCCGAGATAACCCGGACTTTAGCACCAGCCATCGGTGAATTGGCGACACCTAAAGAAAGTAAAGATTCGATTTCTACCCGAACCAGTCCTGCTGATTCTTTAGCACATTGCAGAGCACTTTCATCAGTGATGCGCAGTTGCTGGTGAAATTGTGATTGTTTGTTTTGGGCTTGTAAGCGTTGATCAATTTGTGGGCGGATGCCATGCACCAGCACCAGACGTATGCCCAGGCTATTTAACAGGGCAAAGTCATGGATCAGATTATGCAAGCTGTCGTCTAAAACGGCTTCGCCGCCAAAGTAGATAACAAAAGTGCGGTTACGATGGGCGTGAATATAGGGAGAGGAGTCCCGAAACCAGTTAACAAACAAGTCGGAGTTATGCATTTAGAACTATTTAAAAAGGTAGGCTGGGTTAGATTTTTTTGCAAAGCAAAAAAACGTAACCCAGCACAAGGATTAGTGCAGCACTAGTTATCCGTTACAGCACCCGTAGATGCAGAACTGACTAATTTGGCATATTTCGCTAACACACCACGGGTATATTTAGGCGCAGGCTGCTGCCATTTCGCTAAGCGAGCTGAAATTTCTGCATCTTCAACATGTAGGGTTAGGTTTTTACTTTCAGCATCAATGGTGATTTTATCACCATTTTTAATAATGGCTAAAGGGCCGCCGACATGTGCTTCGGGAGTGATATGGCCAACAACAAAGCCATGGGTACCACCTGAAAAACGACCATCGGTAACCAGTGCAACATCTTTACCTAGACCTTTACCCATAATGGCAGAAGTAGGCGATAGCATTTCACGCATACCGGGGCCGCCTTTAGGACCTTCGTAGCGGATAACGATCACGTCACCTTTGACGATATCACCCTTTAAGATACCCTGTAGGGCTTGTTCTTCTGCATCATAGACTTTTGCAGTGCCGGTGAAGTGTAAACCTTCTTTACCCGTGATTTTGGCAACTGAACCTTCTTCCGCAAGATTACCATGCAATATGACTAGGTGACTGTCTTTTTTAATAGGGTGGTCTAACGGTAAGATCATATCCTGATCAATAGGATACGGTTTTACATCCGCTAGATTCTCAGCAAGGGTTTTGCCGGTAACGGTTAAGCAGTCGCCGTGTAATAAACCACGATCAAGCAAGATTTTCATTAGTGGCTGAATGCCACCAATCTCAATCAGTTCAGCCATTTGATAACGTCCACTTGGTTTTAAATCAGCAACCATAGGCACATTAGCGCCAATGCGGGTGAAATCACTTAGTTGAATATCTACATTAGCTGCATGTGCCATCGCCAGAATATGTAAAACTGCATTGGTTGAACCACCTAAAGCAATAATGACCGTAATAGCATTTTCAAATGCTTTTTTGTCCATAATATCGCTAGGTTTTATGTCATTTTTAAGCAGTTCCAATATAGCAGCGCCTGCGCGTTCGCAATCTTTGCGTTTTTCATCTGAAATAGCAGCCTGAGCTGAGCTGCCTGGTAGGCTCATGCCTAGTGCTTCAATTGCTGATGCCATGGTGTTGGCTGTGTACATGCCACCGCATGAACCAGCTCCCGGAATTGCTTTTTCTTCAATTGCGGCAAGTTCTGCATCATCAATTTGATTATTTGCACGTGCGCCGACAGCTTCAAATACGGAAACAACATCCAGCTTCTTTTCATTATGACAGCCCGGTAAGATTGTGCCGCCATATACAAAGATGGCAGGGCGGTTCAGGCGTGAAATAGCAATCATGCAGCCTGGCATGTTTTTATCACAGCCGCCAATCGCCACAATACCATCGAAGCCCTGACAACCAGTTACCGTTTCAATTGAATCAGCAATAACTTCACGAGAAACCAGTGAGTATTTCATGCCTTCGGTACCCATGGAGATACCGTCAGAAATAGTAATCGTGTTAAAGATAACAGCTTTGCCATTGGCATTGTCAACACCACGAGCAGTATCATCGGCAAGCTTGTTTATATGCATATTACATGGCGTTACCATGCTCCATGTTGAGGCTATGCCGATTTGTGGTTTCTGGAAATCTTCGTTTGTAAAGCCGACTGCGTGTAGCATGGCGCGGCTTGGGGCGCGCTCCATGCCATCTACTACTTTGGATGAAAATGTTCTGCTATTGTTATCGTTGGCCATGAGATTCTATGTGTGTTTAAAGTATTGAGTAAGGAATAGCAGCGATATGACGGCAATTGAATGCCACCCTGTATGTATAAAAAATTTTTTTGTACCAATCCGAGCTAAAAAGGTGCGTAGAACGCACCCTACTTAATTTTTAAGGAACAGTTAAAAAGTATCCCAGTTTCCGTGAGATTTACGTTGCCAACTGATTTTAGGAATTAGCAAACCAAAAAATATGCCCAGAAAAGACAATATGCCGCCGTATAGGAACCAGTCCTGGCTAGTGCTGTCTTCTAAAGCTTGTTTTGCTCTTTTTAGTTGTTGTAATTCGCGCTCTACATTAACCACACGTTCCTGTAATTCATTACGTTGACGTTTTAACTGTATGGCATTCGACGCTGTCTGGCGTAAATCATTCAGGTCGGTGCTAAGTTGATCTCGTTCTTTAGTTAGCTCGGTATTACTAGAAGCAGTGCTGCTATTATTTGTTTGCAAGTCAGCTAAAGTTGTTTTGATTTGATCGTTTTCTGATTGTAATAATTCAAGTTTTTGATTAGCTTTATTCAGATACCAGCTGTTAATAGGTTTATCCTGGGTAAATCGTGTAGGCAGATAGCCAACAAGTCCAGCACTGGTTTTAACCTTACTATAACCGGTGGCTTTATTTGTACTTATCAGTGTTAGCCCTGTTCCACTCGGAAGCATTTTAATAATTTTATGTGAATTACTTTCACCGCTACGCAAGGTGAATTTCATGCTGTCAGAAACGTAAACAGACTGAGCAATGGCGACATTACAACTAAGTAAGGTAATGATAAAATAAAAAAAATATTTCACAAATAGGTCCTGATATTTAAAACAAAGATTATACGCTGTCTTTTGGGCGTAGATGACAAGTTTACGAATTTAAGCACACATTAGCAATTCTAGTAGTGCTTTTTGTGCATGAAGCCGGTTTTCTGCTTCGTCATAAATAACGCTCTGTGCACCATCAATGACTTCAGCAGCAACTTCTTCTCCACGGTGGGCAGGCAAACAGTGCATAAATAATGCATCTGAATTAGCATTAGCCATAATGTTCTGGGTTATCTGAAAATCTTTAAAAGCACGCTCACGTAATTTTTGTTCTTCTTCCTGCCCCATGCTTGCCCAGACATCGGTGACTACTAAATCAGCGCCATTCGTAGCCTCCATTGCTGTATTAAATAATTGCACACGATCCCCACCAGCGCTTTTAATCATTTCAGTTTCAGGAAGGTAGCCTTCAGGGCAGGCTATATGTAATTTAAAGTCGAGTTGTATTGCGGCGTTAATATAAGAATGACACATATTATTACCATCTCCTATCCAGCAAACTGTCTTACCTTTAATATCACCACGATGTTCAAAGTAGGTTTGCATATCTGCCAGTAACTGGCAGGGATGCAATAGGTCTGTCAGGCCATTGATAACCGGGACACTAGAATGTTCAGCAAATTCGGTGACAGTTGCATGGTCATTAGTACGTAACATAATGGCATCAACCATACTGGATATAACTTTGGCACTATCACGAATAGGTTCGCCACGCCCTAACTGGGTATCGCGAGGTGATAAAAAGATGGCGCTACCACCAAAATTTGTCATCCCTGTTTCAAATGAAATTCGAGTGCGCGTAGATGATTTTTCAAAAATCATTGCTAATACCTGACCTTTTAAGGGCTGGAAGTCAGGACTACGGGTATTCTTTAATTCTATAGCACGCTGGATTAATGTGCGAAATTCATCGCTTGATAGATCAAGTAAACTGATAAAGTGTCTAGGCTTGTTCATGTGTTTTTATTTTTATTATTTTGTATAGCTGTCAATCAAGCTGGATAGAGTGTCAACCAGCAATTCAATTTGTTCATTGTTAATGATAAGTGGCGGCAACAAGCGTATATTCTTTTCACCCGCAACATTAATCAGTAAACCAGCACTGACTGCAAGGGCAACTAATTCAGTACAAGGCTTATCTAGTTCTATTCCGACCATCATGCCTTTATTACGCACATCAATAACATGAGTATTATTTTTAAGTCTTTCACTAAAAGCCTGATTAATAGCAGAACCTTTGTCACTTGCCTGCTGGCAAAGTTGTTCGCTTTCAACCGTATCGAGCACGGCTAATGCTGCACTGCAGGCCAGTGGATTGCCGCCAAAGGTGGAGCCATGTTTTCCTGCAGTTAATAATTGGGCTGCTTTACCCTTTGCCATGCAAGCACCAATGGGTACGCCATTACCCAGTGCTTTAGCTAAAGTGCAGATATCGGGAATAATATTATTGTGCTGATAAGCAAACCATGCGCCTGTTCTGGCAATGCCAGTTTGTACTTCATCTAACATCATTAAAATATCGTGGCTGTCACATAGGCTACGAATTTTATTTAGATAGTCAGGTGCAGGTATATTGACGCCGCCTTCACCCTGAACGGGTTCAACAAAGATGGCAACGATATTGTTATGTTGTTTAAGTGCTAATTCGATGGCCGCTACATCATTAAAAGCCACATGAATAAAGCCATCAAGTAATGGGCTAAAACCATCCTGTACTTTGGGGTTTCCTGTCGCAGACAAGGTGCCCATGGTACGACCATGAAAACTTTGTTGCATTACGATAATAGCCGGATTGTCTATTTGCTTTTTATGACCATATAAACGCGCAATTTTTATTGCAGCTTCATTCGCTTCTGCACCAGAATTGCTGAAGAAAACATTATCCATGCCGCTTAGCTGACAGAGCCTGGTCGCGAGCTGTTCCTGTTTTGGGATATTGTATAAATTTGAAGTATGCAGTAATTGCTGACTTTGTGTGCAGATGGCTTGATGTACAGCAGGGTGTGCATGGCCTAAATTACATACAGCAATACCTGATAGTGCATCTAAATAACGTTTATTGTCTTGATCCCAGAGCCATGCACCTTCGCCTTTAGTGAAAGTGACGTCTAGCCGTCCATAGGTGGGCATAATATGACTGGTCATAATGGTCTTTTATATAAAAAAGCATAAGGAACGCTGTGTTCTCACAAGCTTTTTGAAAAAACCGTTGATTATAGGTTTCTAAATTTTAATGAGCAAGAAATAATTGTTTGCTAGCGATACTTTTTTTATTTTCTATATCCTGATAAAATTACTAGGTTTTTATTTTTTGAGTAAATATTATGGATGCAGTAGAGAGAATTAAAGATCAATTAGGTAGTCATTCCGTTGTTTTATACATGAAGGGATCGCCAGATTTTCCACAGTGTGGTTTTTCAGGGCAAGTGATTCAGGCAATGCAGGCATGTCGTGCGAAATTTATGTATATCAATATTTTTGAAGATCAGGAAGTTCGTGAGGCTTTAAAAGAATACTCGCAATGGCCGACTTATCCACAACTGTATATTAAAGGTGAACTGATAGGCGGCTGTGATATTGTTATGGATTTATATAACAAAGGTGAACTGGAAAATATGTTCGCTGCTGTTGACTGTGTATCTGAATAAGGGTAGTGGGTTAAATCTGTTATTTCACTTAAATAATTAGGAGAAGTAAAAGGTTTACATCATAATTCCTCGAATGAAATGTTATCAAGAAGTAAGTTGCCCAAATTGTCGCTGTAGCACTATCATGAAATCAGGAAAGAATGCTCAAAATATACAGCGGTATCGCTGCAAAAATAGTGCCTGCCAAACTCAAACATTTATGCTGTACTATCGCTATAATGCATGTGTGCCTGGAGTCCAAGAAAAAGTCGTCGAAATGGCTATTAATAGCAGTGGTATTAGAGACACCGCACGGGTTCTGAAAATCAATAAAAATACAGTCATCAGCATCCTGAAAAGCAAAGAAGATAGCCTTGTACAGGTAAATCCTATTTTTCTATCTCAAAAATCAGAAACACCTTTAGACGTTCGGCTGGAGCTTGTTTGCGAAGAAGTTGAGATTGATGAACAATGGTCATTTGTAGGTAAAAAGTCGAATCAGCGATGGTTATGGCATGCTGTTGATCATGCGACTAATACAGTCATTGCTTATGTATTTGGCAAGCGTAAAGATGATGTTTTCAAAGAGCTAAAAGCCTTACTGACTCCTTTTGAAATAAGCAGATATTATACAGATGACTGGGGGGCTTATGAGCGAAACTTAGATGTAAATGAACATGAAATAGGCAAACAAAACACTCAAAAAATTGAACGAAAAAACCTAAATTTTAGAACATGGGTTAAACGCTTAACGCGTCGAACAATCTGTTTTTCCAAAATAGAACAAATGCATGATATTGTCATTGGACTATTAATTAATAAAGTCGAATTTGGACGAGATATTCATGCCTAATAACAGATTTAACCCACTACCTGAATAAGTAAGGTTAATGGGTGGGGTATAGTTTAGAAATTGTTAGTAACTTAAGCCCCATCCAGTAATTTATTGTTACTGGATATGTGAAATTCACCTGGTATAAATAATACGTTTAGGAGCGGGTGTTATTGAATCCTCGTTCCTTACAAGCAATCTCCATATTCAATGATTAATTGCTGGCAGTTAAACCATATTTGCGGATAAACATAGGCAATAATCACGCGCAATACATATTCATAAAATACAGCGACGGTAACAAAACGTGCTGTACTTGCCCAGATACGACTGTCATGACAAGAACAGCGCCATACTGAAATAATCCACCAGAGTACAGGTAAAGCCAGTATAACGAGTATTGTAAGCCAGCTGGCTATTGTATAAGTACCATTGTCTGAACGGTAATCCGCATAAAATAAGGCACTATTAAAGATAATAAAAAAAGGTAGAAAAGCGCGTATTAAAGATGCTCTTCCTAGCCAGGCGGACTGTATATACAGATAGATGCTTGTGTCAGCATTACTTATCTCACTAGCCTCATCTGCTTCAATTTGTCGTTCGGGAGTTAAAATATAAATGATATACGCCGTTATCAATAAGATGATAGCGGTCTCTATAGGACTGATGAAAGTGGTGTAAGCAAAAAGAGCGGATAATGTATTAATCAGCATGGTTATTTTCCGGGGTTTGAATCTATAAAAACTTCAATGTATGTTATACTTCGCGCGGCCACAAAGCAGATTTCTAGCGGCTGATTTTAGCCGATAGCTGCGTTTCTAAAACTGTTACGGCGCCTTGCTATACGTTAGTTTCAGAGCCTTGTTCTCGACAAAAATCAACTCACTATAGCAGCGTATTTGTGATCGCGCGAAGTATAGTCTAACAATTTTATCAATCAGAAGGATAGTTTAATGGAAGTGCGGGTTAAATGGGTAGATGGAATGATGTTTCTAGGAGAATCAGAAAGTGGTCATGCGGTTGTTCTGGATGGCCCGCCAGAAATAGGCGGGAAAAATATGGGAGTTCGTCCCATGGAAATGTTGCTTATAGGAATGGGCGGTTGTACCTCGATTGATGTAATGCAAATTCTGCAAAAAGGCCGTCAAAATATTACCGATTGTGTTGCTGAGATTACAGCTGAAAGAGTCGATACGATCCCAAAAGTCTTTAGCAAAATCCATGTACATTTTGTGATCACAGGCAAAGATTTAAAAGAAGCTGTAGTTGCTCGTGCAGTTAAGCTTTCTGCAGAAAAATATTGCTCAGCTTCTATTATGCTAGAAAAAGCAGTTGAAATTAGCCATGATTTTGAAATTGTAGAAGCTTAAGTAACTTCTCATTATTTGGGAGCATGGGCGGCTCGCCCATACAAACGGGCAAGCTGCCCGTACCCCCAGTAGTGTTGCCCGTTAATTTTGAAAATTAAAGGCGGGCTGAAAACTCAATCCTCAGCCGCGAATGTAAGTTAACCATTCGCGGCTAAAGATCGCTCCTACTGTTACTTCATCTGCTGATAAAGCTCACCTAGCTGCTTAATTTCATCATCGCTGAGCTGTCTAGCTATCAATCGCATACGACTATAAATATCATTATGGCGCGTGCCATTCTTATATTCTAATAAAGTATTTATCGTGTATTCCGCTTGCTGGCCTGCTAAAGCAGGGATATCCATACGTTGCCCTTTGCCATCAGCTCCATGACAGGTAAAGCAGGGAGGTAGGATTTTTTTACCGTTGCCTTGATCAACCAAAACTTCAGCTTTGCTCAAGTCTTGCTTAGAAGCCTTGTTCTGAGCAGCGGGTAAAGACTGAAACCAGACTGCTAGATCAGCACTATCCTGCTCACTAAGCCCCTGAGCAACCGAAGACATCATGACATTGTCACGTTTACCATCCGCATAATCACGTAATTGCTTATAGGTATAATTAGCTGTTTGCCCTGCTAGTGAAGGAAACATACCTGCCGGGCTGATACCTTTTTCACCGTGGCAGCCAATACAGGGCTCTGCTAATTGCTCGCCTTTCTTTATATTTCCAGCTTCGACAAAGTCTAGTGTTTCAGGCATCCAGACCATATTGGAAGCAGGTTCAGCAGATACAAAAGAGGGCATTATTAAAACAGTTAATAATATAAGGTGTTTCATATTTAATATCCCCATGGGCTTGAACCGTAAGTATCCATAAAAAAGAATTGTAAAATCGGTACGCCATAACTGATTAACATTAATACCCCGATTACTTTATTCCATAGTGTGAAATCATTCAAATACTCATGTAAATCTTTAACTTCATGTAGAGGCTCTGCATATTCAACTTCACCCTCAAAAGTTTCAGTACTGGCAGCGAATTGAGTTTTTACCAGCAGGTAAAAGAATAAGCATGCCGAACCCAATAATACTAAACCACCTAGGATCATTAACAATTCATAAGGTTCCCAGGAAAGGGTTAGTAAATTATTATATTGCACGCTGGATATTCGCCTGGGCTGGCCTAATAAACCCAATACATGCCAGGGTGTAGTCATAATACTCATACCAATAAACCAGGTCCAGAGTTGTACTAAGGCGAGTGACTTTGAGTATAAAGGTTTTTTTAGCAGAATAGGCCACAGGTAATAAGCTATCGCAAAGTACATAATGATCGTGGTGCCGGCAAAAATCAGATGAAAATGACCAGGTACCCAGGCAATATTATGAATCATGGCATTCATGGCATAAGTGGCATTAACAATCCCGCCAAAACCACCGAAAATAAGCATGATCAGGGATAAAATGACGGATAGCACCATTGGGTTCCCCCAGGGCAAACTACCAATCCAGCCAAATAAGCCTTTACCGCCACGTAGACGTCCGGCAATTTCCAGAGAAGCAATCACGGTAAAACCAGTTACTAAGGAATGTGCACGAAATAACTTCCTGAAGCAGCCAAGCTTGAATTATTATGAATCATGGCATTCATGGCATAAGTGGCATTAACAATCCCGCCAAAACCACCGAAAATAAGCATGATCAGGGATAAAATGACGGATAGCACCATTGGGTTGCCCCAGGGCAAACTACCAATCCAGCCAAATAAGCCTTTACCGCCACGTAGACGTCTGGCAATTTCCAGAGAAGCAATCACGGTAAAACCAGTTACTAAGGTCGGCAAGGCGACGATAAACGTGCCTAAGCCATGCAGTAATTTCCAGCCTTTTGCTTGCTCAGGATCCATATATAAATGGTGCATACCGATGGGTAAAGAAAATACCACCAACACGATAAATGCCATACGTGCCGCTTCTTCACTAAATAAATAGGAACCAGCCTGTTTAGGCACAAAAACATAAAATGCAGTGTATGCAGGAATTAGCCAGAAATAAACAATAGGATGTAAAGTCCAGGCAAATAGCGTTCTTGACAAGCCTATATCAATGGTATCCATCCAGCCTAGAGCCCATGGAATTAATTGAAATAATACCTCTACAGCGACACCAGCGCTGGTCCATAGCCATAAAAGTGCATTGGCTGTGGTGGCAAACATAACTAATGGCACAGTTTGACCCGGGTTTGCTTTTTTCCATTGGGTGAACATAACCACCATAATGGCACACCAGACCCAGGAACCGACAACCAGTAAGGTTACACCAATATAAAAAGCGCTATGAGCGTGAACAGGTGGGTAAAAAGTATATAGAACTGAAGCCAGGCCTGTAAGTAAAGGAACTGCCGCAATAACAACTCCAACAAGGGCTAGGCCAAAACCAAACCAGGCCAGGCCAGTTTAGGGCTCCATACCGGTACTTTTAAAGAATGACTGGCGGTGTAATAACCAAAACCCATAATAAAAAAGGTCGTTAATACGAATGCCATTAATACCCCGTGAGTACTTACAGAGGCAAAATATACGCTAGGTGAACTTAATGCATCAAAAAGCCCACTGCGCTCCAGTACCTGATATTCGCCCATAAAACAGGCTAGGATAAACGCAGTAAACGCCACCCACATGTGACTCAGGGCTAAATTTTTAGCAGTCGCGTCATTCATTATTTTGTTCCTCATCTATCGCGTTATTTTTAGCGCTGGTTAATGCTGCTCTGCTGGCATCCCATTCTTCCTTATCAATAACATTCACTTTACTCCACATATGGTCGTGTCCTAAGCCGCAGTATTCGTTACACAGCATAGGGTATTCACCGGGTCGGGGAAAAGAACTTTCAATTTGTGAAACATAACCAGGAACAATCATGGTGCTCATATTTGTCATAGGCATATGTACGCCATGTAAGACATCCATACTCACCCAGCGAAAAGTCACTTTGGTTTCCGCAGGAATGGTAATTTCTTTAGGAAAAAATGCGTAGCGACCTGCCACCAGTCGGATCATGATTTCACCATTATCAGCGACCTGTACACCTAAATTATCTTCAGCAAATTCTTCACTGAGATGAATTTTTCGTGAGTCTATGGTTTCGACATTACTGGGTGCATTCACGCCATGAAATAGAGCATCTATCATTATAATAGTGACAAATAAGCCACACATGGCCAGGGAGACGAATACCCATTTTCTTTCTAAGGGATCAATATGCATTATGCTTCCTTAATTAATTATGCCGCGAGAGAGAAACACGCCGTAATATAGAAATAGCCAGGCTGCAACCATACCACCACCGACCGATAACATGAGTACCCAGGTTCCTACCGGGGGACTTTCCAGTATTTTTTGGCGTTCTTCATCAGTTATTTTATTCATAATGAGCCTCTCGATTTATTAGTTAGGGGTATAAAGTGGGTTATATACCTTATAAACATAGATAATTTAAGGATACACTAATATAGTTTGCAGGGCAAAGTAACCAGTAAAAATAAATTAATTGAAGAATTTTATAAAAGTAGGCTAATATCATGACTTTAGCTGAGAAATGGGCTGCGGTTTTTACACTGTATAAGTTACTCTCAGATAGCCTAATTAACTAAAAGGAAACGATCATGCCTTTATTAAAACTTAGAACTAATGTTATTATCGCTAATGAGAAAATACCTCAACTTATGAGTGAATGTTCACAATTGCTGGCAAGCGAAACGGGAAAACCTGAACGATATGTGATGGTTGATATAGAAGGGGGCAGGGATATGTTATTTGGTGGAAGTGCCGAGCCATTAGCTTATGTTGAATGTAAGAGTATAGGTCTATCGTCTGAACAGGCAACGTCTTTATCGCAGTCGATTAGCCAGCTTTTGAGTAACAGCATAGATGTCAGTGCGGATCGTATTTATATAGAGTTTAGTAATTGCCCCGCAGAACTCTGGGGTTGGAATGGTTCTACTTTTGGCTAGCGACTAATAGTACATATTGGGGACTATAAGCGAGATTTGTGTAGGCTAAAAAACTACCTGATTCCCCATGAGTCTCAGCTACATTAAAAGTATCCAGCTAAACACTTCGTCATTCCTACATTCTCTTAGCAGGAATCTAACAAACAACAATAGATTCCGGATAAAGCTTGTGCCCATGCTTGACTGGGTAGACTTCGGGAATGACGAGGATCTATAGAACGGTGCAACGACTTTATTCTTATTTGGCTGAAACTCATGGGTAATCAAGAAAAACTAAATGGGTGCTGAACACGCTACAATTGCTAACCAGGGCTGTTCATTGATGGGTTTGCCTAACGGTCGGTAATAATAATTGATCACTTCAAAGCCCGCTTCCTGCAGAAATAACTTGCTGCTATCAAATTGCATGTAGTGGCCATATCGTTGTCCCGACCAGCCTTCATCATTACCTCTAGGATTGGATAAAAATAAAATACCACTAGGCCGTAATGCTGTGTGTAAGTCATCAAGAACGCGTGGTAGTTCATGGCGGGGAACATGAAACAGGGAGGCGTTTGCAAAGATGCCATCGAATGCATGACTGGGTAATTCAAGGCTAAGAAACTTTTGTTGAAGAATCTGGCATTGAGTATACCGACGTGCCATATTGCAAAACACTTCGCTTCCATCCAGGCCAACGGGCCTGTGCCCCAATGACTGAAAATAGCTGACATCTCTTCCGGGCCCGCAACCAAGGTCTAAAATATCCAGTATTTTGTCCTTTGGAAATGGCGCTAAAAAGGCCTCATAATTTTGCGTTACATCGTGGTCTTTGGTGCCATTCCAAAATGCTTCAGCATTGTTATTATAATGGTTCAGGGTAATGCTTTCGATCTCATCCAGTTGTTCAGTGCTTTGTTCCATAAACTTTCTCGATTGTTACTTTGAATATTAGAGTGTTATGATCTCCTCGCATTATCCAGTTCATTGAAATCTTCATAAACAATCTGGGGTTCAGCATTTAAAAATACTTTTTCATCAAATTTACTTAAAACAATGGCGTTGACAGTCACTTCTTCATATAACCAATAATACATATCAGCATCTAAGATGCTGTATTTGCATTGTATCCATTGCTTATCGAGTGAACCTATTATATGGGGCGGCTTGTCAAGCTTGGCATTATGATAGGCAATAACGATGTTATCTTTACTGACTCGAAATCGATCAAAATAAATATTTCCATCAGCCCCTTGTGCGTATTTTACTCGGTTGCCTTGAATATCATCACCGTGTTGATCAATGATACATTGTTTATTAAAAGCATAAAAAGCGGGTGGAAAAAGGACCGGATATTTATCAGGTATTGTAGCTCGCTGTAAAATATGGGTATCAGTTCTTTGGCTTTTATCCCATTGTTTGATCACTATTTGTAAAATTAACAGACTCATTTTATTGTTTAAGGCCATGGTCAATCGTGCAAACCTAATTAGGGGGGTGGGATTTATATAGCACATTGTCATAGAGTGCGGAATACAATTCCAGGCGAAATTCTGCAACCACTCCGTTCGCTTTGACTTTATCAAAGCCACTATTGATTAAGGCCATTTCCCCTAAGCGTAAACCCGCCTCCAGTGTTTCAGAGACGACCTGATTCGCACCATCATTAAGTAAAGTTTCACAGTGGGCAATATCATGTGCACGCGCATGAATTTGAATTTTAGGATAATGTCGGCGTACATCTTTAACTAAATGTTCCAGATTGGTGAAATTATCCAGTGAAAAAAGCAGCATGGTAGCGTGTGCAGCCCCTGCAGACTGAAGTACTTTTAATTTGCAGGCATCACCAAAAAAAACATTAAAACCTTCACCCCGAAATTGATTAACGCGTTCATGATTATTATCTAAGGCGATATATTCCACACCAGCACGCTCTAATAACTGGGCGACACGCCTACCAACCCGGCCAAAGCCAGCAATAATCACCTTACCGTTAACTTCAGTTGCATTCGGTGTTTGCGCAGTAGTATTGGTTATGGCTGTTTCATCTTCGTCAAGTGCAGTCAGGTTTAGCCACCAGTCACCTAACTTGATAATAAATGGTGTCGTCACCATGCTCAAGGCGATGACTAAGGTCAGAGCACCTGACCTCTACCTTTACATAAATCCCCCCAGTTAAGTATTAAATTACATTAAAAGCAACGAATAACAAACTTTTTGCCCATGAAATTCAAGTAACTCTTTTCATATCCCTCTGATATTGTAATGATACCCTTTTTACATTATTCGTAGACTAACCGATGCTGTTTCATCTTCGTCAAGTGCAGTCAGGTTTAGCCACCAGTCACCTAACTTGATAATAAATGGTGTCGTCACCATGCTCAAGGCGATGACTAAGGTAAGGAGCTGCACGCGCTCGGGTAATAATACCCCGGTAATCAATGCTAAGCCGAATAAGACAAAACCAAATTCACCGGCTTGAGATAAGAGCAGTGCTGTGCGTAAGGCATTACGATTATCCAGACCACTTATTCTTGATAAAACCCAGATTACGCCTGTTTTAATAAGCAATAGACCAGCAACTGCCAGCAAAACCCAATGCCATTCTCTGATCAAGAGGCCGAAATCAATGCTCATGCCGACTGTCATAAAAAATAAGCCCAATAGTGTGCCACGTACTGGCTCGATATCGGCTTCAATTTGATGGCGATAATGTGATTCGGCGAGCATAAGCCCGGTTAAAAAAGCACCTAGTGCCATCGATAAATGTAGCAACTCCATCGCACGACCGATACCTAGCACCATTAATAACGTTGCTGCAATAAATACTTCTGAATTTCGACTGGCAGCAACGCGATCTAAAATCGGGTTGAGTAAAAAAACGCCCGACGAGAATAACACAAACAATACCTACTGATACTTCCAGTAAGCCAACTCCGGCGCTGCTCGTTAGTGTTTCGCCACCTGATAAAAGGGATACCATTGCCATCAGAGGTACCACAGCAAGATCTTGCAATAGCAGAATGGCGAATGAGGCCTTGCCATAAGTACAGATGAGTGCACCTTTTTCTGACAAAATCTGTAGGCCAAAGGCGGTCGAGGATAAGGCTAAGCCAAAAGCAGCAATGATACTGACTTTTAATGGGAAGCCAAAGAACTGAGCAACAGCAAATAATAGCAATGCGGTGATTAATACCTGAGCAACACCTAAGCCAAAGACCAGGCGGCGCATAACCCACAAACGCTCGGGTTTCATTTCCAGGCCGATTAAAAATAATAAAAAGACTACACCGAATTCAGCGACATGGCGTAAGTCATCGACCTCGGTAATCAGCTTGAGACCCCAGGGGCCAAGTACCGCACCAGCAACTAGGTAGCCAAGTACAGATCCCAGCCCTAGGCGATGAAAGATGGGGATAGCTATGACTGCAGCCGCTAAAAGCTCCAGTATATAAAGCAGAATGCTGTTGTCAGCGTGCATAAATTTTTTCCTATGGTTCAGGATTAAGGGACGGGGAGCTTAATTTAGGCTATAGTCATTTGATAAATAGAGATAATTTAAGTTTAAATAAACACTTGTACTACAAGCAGTACTACTAAAAATAAAAATCATCCTAAATTTTATCACCCTTACCTTTTAATAACTGCTTACCTGATGTAGTTAAAAAATATTTTTGTAGTGAGCTATTCGGTTTATCTGGAAGTGTCATTTCAATTAAACCTGCTGATAAAGCAGGGACTAAATATCGCGCCCTAAAAGACTTTCTATCTTTTAGCCCAAGTACACCTTGTAATTGCTCTCGACTCATTTCACCTTTTATCACTCTCAACAACTTTATCACTTGGGGGCTTGCTTGCGGGTTGTCTTGAGGGGTATTGGCTACACAAGCCTTTAAAATAGCCGTTAGCATAAATTCAATAAAAGGGGCTGAATCTGTTTTTAGCGTGCTTTCATTTAATGCCTGATAGTAAGCTTGTTGCTGGGCATAAACCATACTTTCTACAGGAATATGAACAAATAAAGGATTCCATTGGCTTAAAATCAGTGTCTGCCATAATCGACCCATACGGCCATTCCCATCAATAAAAGGATGGATAAACTCAAACTCATAATGAAATACACAACTTTTAATCAAAGCATGATCAGGTGTTGTTTTTAACCAGCTTAATAAATCAGCCATTAAAATATTGACCCGATTAGCAGGGGGAGCCATGTGTATTACTTGATCCCCGTGCATAACGCCTACCCCTTTGTGACGATAAACGCCCACCTTATCAATTAAACCCTTCATTAATAATTGGTGTGCATCCAGTAAATGTTGTTCATTACTCGCTTGCCACAGGTCTAATTGTTCATACGCTAGCAATGCATTACGCGCCTCTTGAATTTCACGAGGGGGAGCAATAACGGGTTTATCCTCTAAAATGGCTGTTATTTGTCGCTCCGTTAAAGTATTTCCTTCAATTGCTAATGAGCCTTGAATAGTACGAATACGGTTGATTCGGCGTAAACGTAAATTTGAGGATTGTTCCAGTACAACGGACAAACGGCCCAGGTTTTCACTAATTTCAGCGATTAAATGTAAAATCTTGGGGGTAATGGTATAGGGTGGTTGGTAACTCATAAAAGACTATTCACCTTTAGAACT
>NZ_BDMN01000183.1 GCF_002189065.1 Bathymodiolus platifrons methanotrophic gill symbiont | reverse complement strand
CAGCATGCCATAACCATCGCTGATTCGACTTTTTACCTACAAATGACCATTGTTCATCAATCTCAACTTCTTCGCAAACAAGCTCCAGCCGGACGTCTAAAGGTGTTTCTGATTTTTGAGATAGAAAAATAGGATTTACCTGTACAAGGCTATCTTCTTTGCTTTTCAGGATGCTGATGACTGTATTTTTATTGATTTTCAGAACCCGTGCGGTGTCTCTAATACCACTGCTATTAATAGCCATTTCGACGACTTTTTCTTGGACTCCAGGCACACATGCATTATAGCGATAGTACAGCATAAATGTTTGAGTTTGGCAGGCACTATTTTTGCAGCGATACCGCTGTATATTTTGAGCATTCTTTCCTGATTTCATGATAGTGCTACAGCGACAATTTGGGCAACTTACTTCTTGATAACATTTCATTCGAGGAATTATGATGTAAACCTTTTACTTCTCCTAATTATTTAAGTGAAATAACAGATTTAACCCACTACCGTCTATCCGTGATGCGAGTTAATGTATTTCACCCTGATAAACACGTTTTTTGCCTGTGACACATTCATGAATCAGGGATTGACGATATTGAGTTAGGGTTTTGATTTGCTTTGATATGGTTTCTTTGGTTTTATTTATCTTTTCACAAGCTTCATCCAAATAGCGTGTTATTTCATTCTGTTCATTTACTAATGGTAGTGGCACATTCAAATATTGATATTTATCTGCACCAATATTTTGAATGGTCGCTTGTGTAAAAATTAAATTTTTCCATTCTTCATAGGCAATTGACTTTGTAAAATAATATAAAAAATCACTACTTATCTTAGTCTCTAAAGGGGCTGCTTTAATTAAATAGCCAGCAAAACAAGCGTTCCCTTGATAATTTTTAAACTGAAATGTTTTTCCAACTGTTGCGCCACTTCTTGCAAATAAAATATCTCCATTTTTTAGCATATAAGGTGCTGCCACCGATACTTTTAATGACTTAAATGTATTATCTCTGAGCTTACCATCTGCTCCAAAATCAGTAATGCGAATATATCGAGGAAGGCTTTTATCTTCTAATTCGGCAGACTCATTAGCACCATATTGTAATTTTTCAGAAAGAATCCTCTTTAATTTGACCACTCGCCATGATCTATTAATTTCCCCTAACCACTCAGCCCCAGAATCCTTCATTGTTACTGCTTTATCTAAACCTTTAGTCACCGCCTCATGAATCACTGATTTACGATAAGCTTCTAATTTTTCTAATTGTTGCTGTTTTAGGCTGATGGTTTTATCAATATTTTGGCAGGCTTTGTCTAAATAATCGGCAATGGCTTTTTGTTCTTCCAAGTCAGGGTAAGCAATCGCTACATTTTTAATATTTCGAGAAGAAATAGCCCAACGTGTTACGCCCGTTGCTTCTCTATAAAATTGAGAGGCAATCGCTTTATCTGCTAATGCCCAAAATAGGAATGAACCTGAAACGTGGCAAGGTCTTTTTCGTAGCATTGTTAGGTGATAACCACACACTAGATTAGGTTTAATTTCTTTAACTAAAGAAGGAACGCCTATATCCATAGGGTCTTCTGAGTCTTTTGTTAAAATCACATCTTCCAATTCTAGTGAAAACTTCTTTATTTCATACGCTGTAGCAGTTGCAGGCATGAACTTTAAATCATTCCTTATAAAATCGTTGTAGTAAACATCGACATAATTACAAAGCTCTACAGGGATTTCATCGTCATATTGTTTTTTATCTACATTGCTGGGCTTGAGAAAAAAACGGTTTTTGACTTTTCCCTTTACCCAATGCTCAGGAATTTTACCTAAACAATCAACCCCAGAATCCTTTAAATCATAAGCTTCCATTACAGCTCCTTAATCCCTGTCAACAAATCTTCCGCTTGCTTTTCCAATGCCCAAAATTCATTTAATAACTGTTCGCTGGAAGTCGGTTCTACATACTGATAAAAATATTTATTGGGCAGGATTTCATAACCCAGTTGCTCGACTTCTTTCCAGCGAATAATTGGATAATCAATTTCAGCGGCTAAAAATAAGTTAATATGCTGGGGTTTATCGGTTTGCATGGCATCAAAAGGAATATATTCCGTATCAGCTAAATAATGGCGGTGATAAAACTCAGCTTTGGTATGCTGTGCTTTTACCCATTTTTTAATCTCGTTGAGCGTGTCGCCTTTTAATTGGCTAATATGTGCTTTCAAGCGTTCTGCCAGTAGAGTTTCAAAGGCTTTAGCACCATTAATTTGTAATTCAATAGCGATAACCGAATCTTGTTCAAACGGTGATTGAATATCAATATAAAGAGTGAAGTCGCCATAGAACTCAACTTGCTTTTTGATATTGGCATTGCTGAGCTGTGAGGGTAATGGTTCGCGTAGCCACATCGGTTCATTCTGTTCATCAGCTTGCCAGTAGACAATTTTTACTTTGTGAAAAGCAAAGTCGGTGGTGCTGAATTTTTTGCAGTTTTCATCTGCTTGCCAAGTGGTAAATTTGTTGTGTATCCAGTGTCGGTGCTCATCGCTGAGGCGATTGCGTTTATTACCAAAGGCTTTGGGTTCTTTCTCGTATTGTTGGCGGGCATTGATAATCAGAACCTGACCTTTTTTATGCTCAGGCTTATTATTATTGAGTATCCATATATAGGTATAAATTCCCGTGTTATAAAACATTTGGTCGGGCATCATAATAATGCTGTCTAACAGGTCTTTTTCTAGGATATGGCGGCGTATTTCACTTGCGCCTTGCATTGCATCACCATTGCTTAACGGTGAGCCATTAAATAGAATGGCAATTTTAGAGCCGCCTTGATCAGCCGATTTCATTTTCTCAATCATGCTGAGTAAAAATAAAAATGCCCCGTCGCTTATATCAGGTGTTCCCCATTGATACCGAGAATCTATAAATTTTAGGGCATCGTCTTTATAGTCTGACCAGTTCACCCCAAACGGCGGGTTGGAAATCATATAATCAAAATGACTACCATAATGCTGGTCGCCATCGTCTTCGATGCTTTCAATATGAGGGATCAGTGAGTTGCCGTGGGTGATGTTAATATGGCTTTCACCTTTTAAAATCATATCGGCTTTGCACATGGCGTAATTTTGCGCTAAATATTCTTGCCCGTTAAGTAAGATAAGCTCTTCAACCTGTTTAGTTTCATGTTCATTTTTAGCTTTATCGATAATATGTTCTTTGGCGATGGAGAGCATACCGCCTGTACCACAAGCGGGATCATAAATTGAGAGTGCTTGGGTGGCGGTGGCTGGATCAAAGTTTATATCCATTAACTCAACCATGACGCGGATGATTTCACGCGGAGTAAAGTGCTCGCCCGTGTCTTTAGCATCGTCCTGAGAGAATTTTTGTAATAATTCTTCGTAAACATAGCCCATTTCTATATTAGAAAGCCGTTCAGGGCTAAAGTCTTCATCAGCGGCAAGCTCGATAATACTGGCTAGGCGTTTGGCTTTGACGATTTGAGTAATTGTGTTGCGATAATCAAATTTTTCGATAATTTCATCAATATTGGGGCTGTAGCTGTTGATGTATTCACGAAAATTAGCTTCTACTTGTGAGGAGCTGTCTTCCAGTATTTTAGTTAATGTCCAGTCTGATTGGTTATAAAACGCTAGTTTAGTGGTTTCCAGTAGCTTGATGCGTTTTTTTAAGTCTGCATCGCTAATATCGGGAGTTTTCTGTAACAGTTCTGCTTTAAACGCTTCTCGCTTGGTTTCTAACACGCACTCTATACGGCGTATCATGATCATTGGTAGAATAACAGAAGGATAATCTTTAGCTTTGAATTTTCCACGTAACTTGATTGCACCTTTCCAGATTTCATTGGATAGGTTATTGAGGCGTTCTTTGTTGATCATTGATGGTTTTTAATATTTGATGGAGTATGGCTGATCTCGATAATTTAATACGTATCTTATACTAAAAAGCGCTATATATTCCGATGCAATCCTATATGGCAAGATAAATTCTTTCGCTGCCAGCCATGGAGAGCGAACGCGAGGGCTGGTAGTCCCCAGAAGGCGTAGGGCCGTTGTTTTGTCGGAATCGTAGCGCTAGCGTAGGTGGAGACAAAATAAAAGGCATTCCGAAACGCCGTCCAGTCATTTGAGGGAGTGTTACGAAGCCAGCACCGAGTTTACGATGGTAGTGGCGAAGTGGCACGTACGCAGGACGTCTGGGGCGCCGAAGGCATTAGCGGTCGCGTTAAGTTTTTGCCGCTTGCTTGGGCTGGGATGCCCAAAACAAGCTTTCGCAAAAATAGCGACTCCCCGGCCTATTATCATAACTAGGGGTAACACTTGGCCGCTCAATATTCACATAAACATTTTTTTAGACATATTCCTAATCACCAGTTAGTCAGCTACTTTAGTGCTAAGTCGATTGAGCTGGGTGTTGATTTTAGTGCTTTAAAAGAAAAGGAGGTTGATAGCATTTTTCTTGCTTTTACGGCTTTGCCTGAAGCACAGCAAGCGGTTATTGAGGCAGAATTTCAAGATATACATGCGATGGCCTGTGAAGGTGGTATAGCGGCTTTGATAGATGAAGCACATTTTTATAATGAGGAGACTTTTGTAGAGAGTATTGCTGAATTTGAAGGTTTTCATGCCAAAGTGATGTGGGCTTTTCTTGAGAAACATGCTTACTGGATGGGGGCGACTATGTTCCTCCATGCGGATAATGTAAGTAGTTCTTATTGGAAACGGCGTAATGATTTGCCCAATGTGCCGCCAAATGTTGGTGATAGTGCAATTAAAGCTTTAGCTGATGAGATTAGTGCTTTTTTTCATAAGAATGAGGGGCGCGGTAGAAACTGTCAGGTAGAGCCTTATCGTCGGCATAATAAAGAGTATTTTTTTGCTTACCCTGAAGATTTTGGTTTATCGTCTGTTGAGTGGGAGAGTGATGCTTTAAAAACACGCGCCCGACATCCTGCTTTTGAAATTATTTTTGTTTATTGTGAAGAAGAAGGGGCGTTAGATATTTATGCTCCTAAAAATACGAAAGCTGTACCTGAGTTGCAGAGAATATTTGCTAGAACAATTCTTAATTTAGAGACGCTAAGTAACGGTAGGATTGATAAGCGGGTTTATGATTTAGATCCTTTAGGGGATGCTGCATTTACGTTTCAAATTGCGCCTGAATCGGGTATTGAGCAGATAATGGTCACTCAGTTACGGCTTACATTAAAACATGGTAGTAAACGGCGTATTTCTTTAGAAGCTGATACTAAAAATAATCCTCAAGCGGTTTATGAGTTATTAGAAGAATTGAATCCACCTGCTTATTTTGTGACTCAAACCCGTGTAAAAGTTATTTTTGAACCCACCGTCGGCAGGCGCACCAAGACACGTACCTTTAATATTACTTATCCTAATTCCTGTCCGCTGGGGCATGATGGCGATGATTTAAAAATTCGTGAGATATTAGAGAAGTCGGGTATTGAGCCGCAGCCGTAATCATTCATTACTGTGTTATGACCTATGAAAACAAATGGCGGTTGGAATTCCGATAAGCCATTGAAAATAAAACTAAAGATGAATGCATAATGGTCTCATTCACATCGCTTTAATTATCAATATTTAGTGGAAAAGTAGAAAAAATTACACAATATCGCTACTTTTCCTCTTTTTTCCATAAATTAATGAGACTATTATGCATGTTGTAATTACATATATTTCAATGTGTTATGCCATATCCAACCGCCAATTGTTTTCATAGGTTATGACCTTTAATGATGTTTTACTTGGGTTATTAGTACACCTGAGAGCAGAAAATAAGCCAATTATAATTAGCTGGAATACTATTCAAAATTGGCCTGATGGAACATTAGAGTTGCTCTTAAAAGTAGGGCTTCTTATACGTACTTCTGCGGCTCAGTCTATTGAGTGTCATGCGTGTGAGAATCGTTGTTTTATGGATATTATCACGCTTATTCATGATGATCCTGCTTTAAGTCGCGCATTTATTGTTTGCGATGATGTTGAGATGCAAAGCCAAATGGGGCGGGTGCAAATTCCTTTAGTGCAATTACAGCAATGGCAAGCTGATGTTAAGCGGCTGTCTAAGGTAATTGCGGGATTGTTAGGGTTAAAAGATAAAATTACCTTCACAGTCAACCAACCTGTGATTAAGTTGGGTATGCTAAAAACGGCTAGAGGTCGGCGCTGGGTGACTTTGAATAGTTTAGATTTATCGCTGGAAGTCAATCAGCATACTGTTCCTGTTGAAGAGGTTTTATATTTTGAGGGAGAACAGCTTTTTATTGACCAAGATGCTATTGATGATTTGCTCAATCGTGAGCCATTAAGGCAAGGTAAAAGCTATATCCCATTAACTAATAAGCGTGAAGCTCGTAAGCTTGAAACTCAAATGATGTATCAGGACTGGCAAGATGCGTATGTACAGCTTAAAAAACAGAACATTACTAAATCTAATAAGTGGTGTTCACTTCAAATCGCTAAAATGGATATTGCCAACGCTAAGGACGCTGAAACTATTCGTAAAAACATGGTTAAGTAACAAAGTTGGGCGGAATTTTTGCGCCCAAAATATGAGTTATTAAGTTGTTGTTTTATTTGTAGTATTTATTTTATCTCAATAATTCTATTCTAAATTCAGTTCCCTTGCCTTAACTCAAAGCTATCTTGAAAATCTAT
>NZ_BDMN01000182.1 GCF_002189065.1 Bathymodiolus platifrons methanotrophic gill symbiont | reverse complement strand
AACTGAAGTTTCCCAATAATTATTTATGGTAAAATTGAAACTATGCTACAACTATATGAAAAAAATAGTCTTTTCATTCGTTTCAAATGCTATTGCCTAAGGGGAATTAAGTAGGGGTTTGCTATAAACATGGCAAAACCACCTAAAATAAACCTCGATACACCAGCATTGTGTATTTCAGCTACTCAATAATTGGGAAACTTCAGTTATTAAAGCAATGGCTAATCAATCTTTACAAAATGGAGTTTAACTATGTGCAACTATTTTAAGTCCTTTTTTACTCGTCATACTCATATTGCCCGTTGCAGCTTCATCAATATAATTACTCCACCAGTCCATAACGGGCTTTCTGCGCTCAAGGTAGTTGGCTCGGTTATAAGCGTTACGTACTTCGTTTTTGCCAGTATGAGCTAATGCCGCTTCAATAACATCACCATCAAAACCTTGTTCATTCAGGGCGGTGCTGGCTAATGACCTTAAGCCATGTGCGACAAGCTGCTTATCAAATCCCATTCGTTTTAATGCCATATTAGCCGTTTGGGAGTTGGTATGCGTTTTGGGGTTTCTATCTGAAGGGAAAACATATTCACTACGCGAGCTGATTGGCTTCATCACTTCTAATATGGCTAAACATTGTGGCGTTAAGGGAACGATATGCGCTTTCTTCTGCTTCATGCGTTCTATTGGAATATTCCAAAGTCCGTTATCAAAATCAATTTCATCCCAGCGTGTTCCTGCTGCTTCACTGGGTCTAACCATAGTATGCAACTGCCATTCAATCAGGCAGCGAGTCGTTAATTTTATACTTGCCCGTGATAGGGTAGACATTAATTCTGGTAATTGTTCTGGTGTCAGTGTTGGCAAGTGCTGTTTTACGGGTAACTGAAAAGCTTTGCTGATCCCCGTTAATGGGTTATTGGGAATAATGCCTGTATTGACTGCATATACCATTATTTCATTAAGACGCTGGCAGAGACGTTTTACTGTTTCTAGGCTACCTTTAGCGGCAATGGGTTGAATCACTTCAATTGTTTTTATTGCTGTGATTTTATGAATAGGTATTTTGCCTAAATCTGGAAATATATGAAGTTCTAGTGAACGCCAAGTATCTGTTGCATGATTTTGAGAAACAGTTGTTTTTTTTACAGCTAGCCATTTTTCGGCGATATGTTCCAGCGTATTGTTATGGGCTATATCATTTAAACGATTAGTATCTTCGCGGTGTTCTTTTGGGTCAATCTCTTTTGCGAGTAATTCCCTTGCTGTGGCGCGTTTGCTTCTTGCATCTGCTAACGATATGGCAGGGTATGAGCCAAAGCTTAAAGAGGTACGTTTTTTGGTGTAGGGTCTAAAGTAATTAAATATCCATAATTTAGAGCCGTTGGGTTTTACTCTGAGAGCAAGCCCATCACCATCAACTAAATTAAATTCCTTGTCTTTAGGTTTTGCTTGTTTTACTTCTGTATTGGTAAGTGGTTTAGTAACTCTGGCCATTTTAGTAACACCGCATTTGATGAAGTTAGGGTGATGTTACTATGAGTGTTACTAAAAAGCTAAGATTTTATGAAACCTTATAGGATGCTATAGGCATAAAAAAACCCGAAAACCTAGAGTTACCAAGGTGTTTCGGGTTTATTTTAAATCTTGCTGAACTTAATTTTGGTGGAGACGGGGGGAATTGAACCCCCGTCCGCAAGCACTCCGCCTTT